>JAUWDF010000038.1 GCA_030608925.1 Candidatus Bathyarchaeota archaeon
GTTCCGGAATTTGCTCTTTTCCTAGTTTTTTCCATTCTTCTGACTTAACGAAGCCACCAACCTGCTCTTTTATTTTTTTGGCAACTCTCGGTCCGATTAGAGGAAGACTAGTTAGCTTTTCGATTGGAGCATGTTTGAGATCCTTTAAGGTTTTCAACCCTGTATTGAAGAGGATACGAGCGCGACTTCTGCCAACACCTTCTAGACGAACCAAAGGTAAGAGCTCAGACTTGACTCCTTTCACGCTACGCTCCATCAATTCATTCAGTTTTGACACTAAATCCTTATGCTTGAACAAGTTGGCAAGCTCACGAGAAGCATAAAGTAACCATTTTGCGGAATCAGTAAGTCGATATAGATCACCTGGTTGTACTCGAAACCGTTCGATAACCTGATCTTCAGTGACTTCTTCAGCCCACGACTGTAGGACCCACGCCGACTTTACCTCTCCTAGAAACTCTTCATAATCGAAATTATCTTCAAGCTCGTTAGGTGGTTCAAACATAAACTCATCTTTGTGCTGGTCCACAAACAAAACTAGTTCGTTGATTTCAGAAGAATATGGACGAAGTTTTGGGGACATGTCCGGAGTATGAGCTATCGCGTGGAAAAAACTAATATCGGATATTACTTCAGCACGGGAATTTAAGGCATCACGAAGGAAGGTAGCTGAAATGGGGTCAACATAGAGTTCAGAAACTCGGCGACCAAATTTCGTGGCTATTATATTTTTCCTTTCAATATCTATCATCTGTTCCTGATATAGGAACTTCAGAATTCTAGCTATCACCATTTTTATTGCTCTTGGGTCATACTGATAAGCATAGAAGGTCTTGCTGAAAAAATCATAGACCCCTTGCTCAGTTTTTGCATATTGAGCAGCGATAGTGGATAGAACATGTGGTCGCAAGATTCGTTCCACTGCAAGCTTTGACCATATACGTTCTGGCTCTGATAACACGTAGCTTTCCATTAAGTAATCTTGCTCATCATCTGTTTTGGCTAGTAGAACTGCTTCTCCAAACTTGTCATATTTGGGCCTTCCAGCTCGTCCTGCCATTTGCTTATACTCGAGGACGCTTATGGGGTAATAGCCATAACCGACTTCATAGCGTCTATAGTCATGGATTATCACCATTCTAGCTGGGAGGTTAACACCAAAGGCCAAGGTTGGTGTAGCCGCTAGGACTTTGATCTTGCTTTCTCGGAAGCCTTTTTCAAGCAGCCTCCGATGACCTCCTCCAAGCCCGGCATGATGAAAAGCTGCTCCATGCTTAACTAGTTCAGCGAGGAGTCCACTTATTCTTGTTCTTTCTCCTGTACTTCGTATTCGGTCACTTAACGAAATCAGGGCACGTTTACTGGGTTTTGATAAGTACTTATCCAGCTCACTGGCAGCCTTTCTCGCTATGGAAACAGCGTTTTTCCGAGTGGATGCAAAGATAAGTGCTTGCCCTCCAGATTTCATGATGTGAATGGCGAGGTTTAGGGCTGGGTTTCGAGAATGTTTACCGATTTTAATGCTTTTCCCATTCTTGAACTGAATCTCGTGATGTAGAAGGACCCCCTCATTCAATTCGACAGGTCTCCAATCGGTTGCGACATATTGAGCCTTGAGCCAGTCTGATAATTCCTCAACGTTTTTTATGGTTGCACTTAGAGCAAGGATTTGAATTTCCGGGTTTGATTGTATAAGCCTCGCGATCACAACTTCCAATGTAGGTCCTCGTTCGGAATCGTTTAACAAATGGACTTCGTCCAAAACTGCCAGCGAAATCTCTTCAAACCATTTCGATCTATGCCTAAGAAGTGAATCCGCTTTCTCGTTTGTTGAAATAATTATGTCGTATCTTTCCAGCCAATGATCCTTGCTATCAAAATCACCTGTGCTTATACCGACGCGAATACGTTTCCCGTTCTGTTTCACGAGGGTTGTGTATTTCTTGAATTCCGAGTATTTTTCGTTTGCCAAAGCTCTAAGAGGGGTTAAGTAAAGAACTTTTCCACCTCGCTCCATAATGTGTTTGAGAGCACAAAGTTCTGCAGTGAGAGTTTTACCGGATGCTGTTGGACTTGCCAGGACAAGAGTTTTCCCTTCTAGGGCTCCAGCGTTGATTGCTTCTTCTTGCGGTGGATAGAGTTGGGAAATCCCAGATCTTATTATAATTTCCTTAACCTTTTCAGATATTGGAAGCTCTTCAACTTTCAATCTTGAGCCCTTTTAGCTACACTTTGCTAATGAATCCTGGTCGTCGTTCATATACTGTGCCATCTCTTATCAATCTACCAATGAGTTTCTGAGCGTCAAAGGCTTCAATCTTATATTTGCTTGAAAGCGTTTCCAATAAGAGCCTTTTCTCAACCATTCCCGCTTCCTTTGATAGTTCAACGATTTCGTCAAGTATCCTTCTCAGCTTATCTTGCATACTTTTTGGTTTGCCAACCATGATGATGTCGATATCACGCATATGGGTTGTAATATCGATGCCCACCTCTTCTAATGATTTGTTCATGATCGCGATTGCTGCTTCAGCATCTTCGGCAGTGATTTCTTTTCGGAGGGCAATTCGAGCTCTTGCTTCTGCCAATCTAACCAGAGACTCTAACTGTCTTGCTGTAATAGCGATGGGTGACCCTTCAACCTTCTCTGTGACTGCTCTCATCTCGAGATAGAAAGCTCTAAGACGTTGAAGGGCTTCATCGGTTAAAACAGGTTTTACATTTTTTGCGTAGCTTATGTATTTTCGAAGCAGGTCTGAAGGGATCGGTGTTTCTACTGCCACTTCACCCTTTCTGTGTATTTCAAGAATATGGGCTGACATTTTCTCGTCCAAATCTCTCTTGGGAACATCTTTAAGGACAAAAATAAGGTCAAATCTTGAGAGTATAGTTATTGGTAAGTTGATGTTCTCAGTGACAGTTTTGTAGGCATCATACCTTCCCAGGGAAGGGTTGGCTGCTGCGAGGATTGCTGTTCTAGCGTTAAGGGTTGCCACGATTCCTCCCTTTGCCACTGAAACGGTGTGCTGTTCCATTGCTTCATGGATAGCTACTCGGTCTTCAGGACGCATTTTATCGATTTCATCAATACAGGCAACTCCTTTGTCAGCTAGGACTAGAGCTCCAGCCTCAAGGGTCATTCCACCTCCCTTCTCACGTAATACTGCTGCAGTAAGACCTGCTGCAGTTGTACCCCGACCAGATGTGTACAAGCCTCTTGGAGCAATTGACGCAATATATTGAAGTAACTGGGACTTTGCTGTCCCTGGGTCTCCTACAAGAAGAATGTTTAACTCGCCTCTTATCGAGATGTCTGGTAAATGTTTTGCGACGCCACCGAACACTATGTACATTAGGGCTTCCTTAATTGTGTCATAACCGTAGATGGAGGGTGCAATGGAACGCATTATGTTTCTGTGAATCCAGGGGTCTTGTGCGAGTTCTTGGATACTCTCTTCTTCTTCTGGTAAGATTAGAGCGGCTTCCGGTTCTTTGCTTTCCACGTCCAAGTAATTCGCATCAACGTGAAGACGAAAAACTCGAAGCTTCCCAGCTGTCGGTAATACTGGAGCCTCAGCGCGAACGATACCTGTAACAGAAACGTGATCCCCTGGTCTCGCCTTGTCAACTAAGTCTCTGGTCGAGAGTTTGACGTTTAGAGTGCGGGGAAGCTGACCAGGAGGTAGATCTTCAGGGCGCTCTTGTAAGCGAATTTGCTGATGATCAATAAATGTGGAATCTTCTTGAAGGAATTCGAACGGTCCTTTGCTCTGGCAAGTAGGATTAGTGCATCGCGTCGGAGCTTTCAGAAACGGACCAGCTTGATCCATGTAAGAAGGAGTTTCACATCTCTTACATCTGAATGCGCCGCGTAAAACTTGGGGTTGCACAGGCGTAGCCCTCACAATTATCCCTTCAACCATGACTAGTCGACCGATGTTTGCTGCTCCAAGCATGCGGAGTTGCGTAGACTCGGGGAGACTTCTGAAGCGAACTGTGACCTCATCGATTCTTGATGCATATTCACTGTCTTCTGTTTCTAATTGTGAAAAGGCTGCCCTATTGACGTGTTCGAAATAGTCGTCAGGCTTCTCCACCATATTTTGGGCTAAACTAAAATCGAACACCATAAGGTCTTCAAATTCGACAATGAGAGATGTGCTGTTAGCGACAGCCATTTGAGAAATTCTTTCACGATACTTATCTCGTTTAAGAAGGTCTTCAAAGCGTTGTTGTGGGTCAATTTCAATTTCTTCAGTCATTCTTGTCACCTGTTTCAAGAATCAGGGCTTTCCATTCTCTGATGGTTTTGTGAAGTTTATGATACAGTGTTTTTTCTTCTGGTGTTAGACTCTCAAGCGCGTGTTCGGTGAGAGGAGGAGCTGAAGCAAGTGAAACTATTTTTCGTACTCTGCAGTTTACTATGTCTCGGGAAGTCTTCTGTGACTTCTCACGTTCCTTCAGTATATCTGAATTATTCTGGGAGGATTTGTCAAGATGTGCAAGGTAGCGTCTCAGCTTTGGATAGAATTCTGCTTCGAGAGGAGAGACTTTATTTGTAGGTTGGACTCTCTCTTTCCAATTGATTTTATGCAGTTTTACCTCGTCTAACATTTCATTTTCTGGAAAACGAACTATATTCGCCCTTTCCAGTTCCTGCGCGATCCAAAATCGCAGCTCGTAATCTATACCTTCCTTGAACGGTCCAACCTTCGAACCAACTAATTCTATCTCGGGTTCATTCCTGTTTGCGATGACTCTGACAAGTTTGTTTTCAAACATGAAGTCAGCATCCTCAACTGAGATATCACGTTGTTTTGCCAATTCTCCGTTCTCCCCGCTGCTAAACTTCTGAAAGAAAGGAGAAATCCAACAATATAAGATATGTAGTCAAAAAAATGCAACATTACCTCTAAGTTTCTTTGGTAATCCCATGTAAAAATGTCTATTGAACCACCCATGCGCGCACGCATGCCTATGTGCAAGACTTGGCAAGACTCGCGCAAAACTCGCGAATTACCTCGTGCACAATTCCTGATTTAGGAATCTTTAAATTCCACTATGACATTGGCTCATATTTCTAGGTTGACAAACGTAAACTTGAGGGAAGAAAATGCCAGAACGTGTTGATAGAAACAGTGCCAGTCTCAACGGAAAATCAACTACTGGAACACAAACACGAGTCAGAGACACAAGTCCAACCAGTGGCATGTGTCCTATATGTATCCGTGACTGTCCATTTCTATGTGAAATCAGTCTTTCAGCCTTCAGAGGAAGGGAAGCTCTTTACCCTGATCCTCGCCAATTTGGCTACAGCACAGCTGGGGCACTAAAGGACTTCGGTCTTGATTGGTCCCACTTTAATATCCAGGCCTCTCTTTTCAAAACTGAAGGTATTGAAGAGGATTCTGATTTAGCTTTATTCCACAATGCTAGTACAAAAACAGAAGTTGCAGGTATCCCATTGAAAGTTCCCATCTTAACTGGAGCCTTTGGCTCAACCGAAGTAGCAAGGCTCAACTGGGATGGTTTGGCAATAGGCTCAGCGTTATCGGGCGCGGTCGTTACAATTGGAGAAAATGTTTGTGGTATGGATCGCGATTCAGTAATCACAGGAGGAAAGATTGTAGAGTCAAAGGAACTGAAACGACGAGTTGAAGCTTTTCGAAAATTCTGGGATGGTAAATACGGTGAAGTTGTGGTTCAAACAAACGTGGAAGATCAAAGACTAGGCGTAGATGTGTATGCACTCTCAAAACTGGAAGTTAATGTTATTGAGAGAAAATGGGGGCAAGGTGCCAAAGCCATCGGAGGCGAAGTCAGGATTCGCAACATCGACAAAGCAGTCATGTTGAAGAAAAGGGGATACATAGTCATTCCAGACCCAGAAGACCCCACAGTTCAACAAGCATTCAAGGACGGAGTTTTCAAATCCTTCGAGAGACATAGCAGAGTAGGTTTTCCCAAGCAAAGAGGCTTTGTAGAGGACATTGATTGGTTGCGACAACAAGGTGCTAAGCATGTAATTCTCAAAACGGGAGCGTATAGGCCTTCTGCAGTTGCATTCACAATGAAGCTAGCGTCAGAAGCGAAAATTGAAGCAGTTACTTTTGATGGAGCTGGTGGAGGAACCGGGATGAGCCCTGTTCCAATGATGGATGAAATGAGCATTCCAACGATATATCTGGAATCTATGGTTCTGAAGTGTGCCCAGATCTTAGAGAAGAAAGGCAAACATGTACCCGATATCATTATGGCAGGAGGATTCATCTGCGAAACTCAAATCCTGAAGTCTATAGCTATGAGCAACTTTGGAAATGGTCCTCACGTCAAGGCAGTCCTAATGGGACGTTCACCTTTAACGGCGGTAATGAAAGCAAATTACTTCAAGCAATTATCTGAGGAAGGAAAGCTACCTCGGGCATTCGCCGGAAAATATGGAGATACACCGGACAAATTCTACATAACAGCACCCAAATTGAAAGAGACACATGGCGAAAGATTCAAGGAAATCCCATGGGAAGCAGTAGCACTACACACTTATCTTTCAGATCGAGTGGGTGTCGGGCTTCAACAATTGCTTGCAGGGGCAAGAAGATGGAAACTTCACTTAATCAGTAGAAATGATCTGATGGCGTTAACTGAGAGAGCTTCAAAAGTTACAGGTATACCGCTTCCAGAAGATGTTGAGCGAGACGCATTTGAAAGGATTTTGGAATAAAACCCCCTACTTTTTTTTCGTGATAGGC
>JAUWDF010000087.1 GCA_030608925.1 Candidatus Bathyarchaeota archaeon
AGGGCGAAGGCAACGATTAGTGGGGCAAAGACTGATGCAACAAGCGCCATAACTGTGATCATAGTGTTAAGGGACGGACCTGCAGTGTCTTTGAACGGATCACCAACAGTGTCACCTATGACTGCAGCTTTGTGCGCGTCTGAACCCTTACCTCCAAGTTTTCCTGCCTCGATGTACTTCTTAGCGTTATCCCATAAACCACCAGAGTTAGCCATGAGTAATGCAAAGATTAAACCTGAAAATATGCTACCCCCAAGGTAACCTCCAAGGGCTTGAATGCCCCCAAACTCGTACGGTGGACCAATGAATTTGGCGACCAGCTGACCACCAAAACCCACTGCCAAAGTTACAGCAATAATTATTATGCTTGGAGGTAATAGTTCTTTTAAGGCTCCTTTAGCTGCAATGTCCACACATTTTGCATAATCTGGTTTCACTCCTTCCTTTCCCTCTTTCAAGCCTGGAATTTCCCTGAATTGACGTCGTATCTCCTCGATCATTCTATGGGCGTTTTTACCAACACCTAGCATTACCATAGCTGAAAATAGAGCTGGCATGGCAATTCCGATGAGGGCTCCTGTCAAGACGAAGGGGTTCATGAGATCGAACATGATTTCAACAGCTTGCCTTCGAATGATCTCTTGATAAGCGGCAAGTAACGATATAACTGTGAGTCCAGCTGCACCTATCGCAAATCCCTTTGTTATGGCTTTGGCAGTATTGCCTGCTGCATCAAGGCGGTCTGCAATTTCAATTACTTCTTCCCCCATTCCAGCTTGCTCGGCAATTCCTCTTGAGTTATCAACTATTGGACCATAAGCATCTCCAGCCACAATCATACCAACGATTGAAAGCATTCCCACTGCACTCATACCAACTCCATAGACTCCGAATCCAGCGCCTATGCCTAGTTCACAGAGGAAGTACGCTACAGATGATGCGATTCCTATCCCTAGGAGGGGTGGGAACATGCTTAGTAATCCATACGAGAAGCCTGTGATTATGTTGATTGCGGCACCTGTTTGAGATGACTCAGCTGTTCGCTTTACGGGGCTTCGATCAATAGAAGTATAGAAATCAGTTGTTATCCCAATTATGATACCTGCTACCAAACCAGTTGTCAGAGCTCCCCAAATAGCTAGAGGAATATTCAAGTAATAAGTAACCAGAAAGGTGAGTGCGATCAGGATACCACAGGTTAGATAAGTTCCCCAGTTTAATGCTTTTCCTGGGTTGCCTTTCTTTCCAACTCTCACCAAGGTCACTCCAACTATAGAAGCGATAATTCCTAAACCTGCGAAGACGAGGGGCAGACTTTTGTAAGTGTCTCCTAAGCTGACACCGAGAATCATGACAGCGACGATGCTGGCTACATAGGAGTCAAAGAGGTCAGCACCCATGCCTGCCACGTCTCCAACATTATCACCAACGTTATCAGCGATGACTGCTGGATTTCGAGGGTCATCCTCAGGAATATTCATTTCAACCTTTCCCACTAAGTCAGCTGCTACATCCGCTGTCTTTGTGTAGATTCCACCACCAGCTTTTGCGAACAACGCCATTGCGCTTGCTCCGAAGCTGAAACCTAAGACTAGATCGGGTCTCCCCGTGAGGAAATAAATTACTGATACTCCAAGTAGTGCCAATCCAACAACTGAAAGACCCATAACAGCGCCTCCTCTGAACGCTATAGTAAAAGCCTTGTTCAGTCCTTTTCGGGCTGCATAGGCTGTTCTTACATTCGCTCTTAGTGCTACTTCCATACCTAAGAAGCCTGCAATTGCTGAACAGATGGATCCGAAAATGTAGGCAAGACCCATTTCAATACTAAATACAAGGGTTAAGATGACAGCCATAATTACCACAAAAACAGCCAGGGCAGTGTACTCTCTTCTTAAGAAGGCTCTAGCGCCTTCTCGTATTGCCTCTGAGATCTCCTGCATTTTTGGTGTACCACTATTTTTGCGGTTTACATAGAAGAAAAGGTAAATCGAGAACAGTATGGCAGCAAAAGCTGTTATTGGTGCAATTAAAGTCCATTCCATTGTTCATTCAATCCTAGTAATGATTCCATGAGTTTTACAGAATCAGCCTTTTAACACTTTCGAAAAATCTTATATTCGAAGACTCAGACTCCTAGAGCCTTCGCTGTATTGGGGTTACAGGTTTGAGTGATCAACTTTCGAATCCAGCGCCTTTGGGACTAATGGGTTTTGGTATGACAACTGTGCTTTTGAACCTTCACAATGCAGGTTTCTTCCCTCTTGATAGCATGATTTTGGCTATGGGGATTGCTTACGGTGGTCTGGCGCAGATAATTGCAGGCTTAATGGAATATCGGAAGGGCAACACTTTTGGAACAACTGCATTCTGTTCTTATGGGCTTTTCTGGTGGTCTCTAGTAGCTCTGCTTGTTATGCCCAGCTTCACGTTTTTTGAGGTGGAATCTTATTCACCGATCTCTATGGCTGCCTACTTCTTTATGTGGGGGCTTTTCACTTCTGGAATGTTCTTGGGTACACTGAAGGCAAACCGTGTATTGCAATTTGTTTTCTTAAGTCTCGCGATCTTGTTCTTCTTGCTAACAGCACGAGAGATTTCAGGGAGCGCGATTGTTGGGACTTTTCTAGGATATGAGGGTATAATCTGTGGTCTGAGTGCAGTCTACTTAGCTATAGCAGAAGTATTGAATGATGTTCACGGAAAGCAGGTTCTCCCAATCGGAAAAATTAGCTGACTAGTGAACTTTAATTGATCAAGTATTCTTCCAGCTGGATTTGACTAATGTCATTCCTCCTCAAATGGTGTATTGTGCCATCAGAAGAAAAGATTTTATGTTAGAAAAATTGTTTTCATAAAGTTCTAAAAGAGTTGGGGTTCTGTGAAAAAAGCTGTTAAATGGGTTAAAGAAGATCCTGATAATAAATTGGTGTTTTGGCCAACCGATGAAATGAAGAAAAGGGCTTGGATAAGTGACGAGTCAATCTATGTTCAAGCAGCAAAGGATCCTGTGGCTTTTTGGGCTACAAGGGCAAAGGAGGGTTTAGATTGGTTTCAACCATGGGTAGAAGACTATCAATGGAAACCACCTTATTACAAATGGTTTGTTGGTGGCAAGATTAACGCATCTTACAACGCTTTAGATCGACATTTGAAATCTGGTCGAAAGAACAAAGCAGCAATAATCTGGGAACCTGAATCGGTTGACGAACCAAACAGAGTGTTAACCTATAACGATCTATATGTTGAAGTGAATAAGTTTGCGAATGTCCTGAAGAGTCTTGGCGTTAAGAAAGGTGACCGTGTAGGAATCTATCTGCCTATGATTCCAGAAGTGCAGATAGCAATGTTAGCTTGTGCTCGGATAGGTGCTGTTCATTGCGTCGTCTTTTCAGCTTTCAGCGGGGAATCCTTGAGAAATAGAATGAGAGATGCGCAAGCAAAAGTTTTGATCACTGCAGATGGATATTCCCGCAGAGGTAAGATAGTTAATCTCAAAGTTAATGCAGATTTAGGAGTGGAAAATACTGGGATCGAACACGTCATCGTAGTTCAACGAGCAAAAAATGAAGCTAATATGGTCCAGAATAGAGATCTATGGTGGCACGAGTTAATAGACAAAGCAGCCCATTACTGTGAACCTGAACCAATGGACAGCGAAGACATGCTTTTCATCCTCTATACAAGTGGTACTACTGGAAAACCGAAGGGCATAGTTCACAATACTGGAGGTTATCTTACAGTCGCCTTCTGGACAGCTAAATGGGATTTCGATCTTCATGATGACGATAAATTCTGGTGCACAGCTGATATTGGCTGGATTACAGGGCACACCTACGCATGCTATGGACCACTGCTTAACGGTGCGACAATATTGATCTATGAAGGCGCTGTAAACTACCCAGAAGTTGATAGATGGTGGGAAATCGTGGAAAAACATGGGATTACAGTTTTCTATACCGCACCGACAGCCATACGAATGATCCTTAGATGGGGAAATGAATGGCTTGAAAAGCATGACCTAAGTAGTCTGCGTCTACTTGGCACAGTCGGTGAGCCTATTAACCAAGATGCCTGGATGTGGTATTTCCATCACATTGGTGGAGGCAGATGTCCAGTCATCGACACATGGTGGCAAACTGAGACAGGAGGCACCCTGATAAATGCTCTTCCAGGAATTGGTCCCTTCATCCCCACAGTTGCGGGTAGGAGTTTCCCAGGTGTCACCCTTACAATTCTAGATGAAACTGGGCAACCGGTTAAGATTGGTGAAGGAGGATACCTCGTCCAGAAAAGCCCATTCGCACCTAGCATGTTACGGGGAGTCTACAAGGATCCTGAGAGATACAAAACACAATATTGGCGTACATATGGCGATAAAATCTACTATACGAGTGATGGTGCAATCCAGTGGGACAAGATGGGCAATCTACGTCTAACAGGAAGGGTTGACGACGTTATGAAAGTAGCAGGTCACAGACTTTCAACAGCGGAAGTTGAGAACGCACTGACACAACACGCATCGGTAGCTGAATGCGCGGTGGTCGCAGCTCCCCATGATGTAAAGGGTGAGGTTCCTGTCGATTTTATCGTCCTAAGACAAGACGTTGAATCCTCTCAAGAATTAGAGAAGGAACTTGTTCAGCAAGTAGTCAAAGTAATCGGACCCACAGCGAAACCTGGAAAAATCGTGATTACCGACGCTCTACCTAAAACAAGAAGTGGAAAAATCATGCGAAGAATTCTAAAAGCTCTAGTTAAAGGTCAAAAAGTAGGCGACATAACAACTCTGATGAACCCTGAAGCAGTAGAAGACTTAAAAGAAAA
>JAUWDF010000184.1 GCA_030608925.1 Candidatus Bathyarchaeota archaeon
GGGTAACTAACCCCTTCTCTCTCAGAATGGGCTCAACATTTGGATTCATCTCAAAACCAATGTAGTCCCTTTTGAGTTTCTTAGCCGCTATTGCTGTTGTACCGTTCCCAATAAAGGGATCGAGAACTAAATCTTCACGATGACTGGATGTTCTAATAAGCAGTTCTACCTGTTTAGCAGGAAGCTTGGTTCCCACCCTCGGAATTCCGGGGTGATACTCTGTCTTATGTTCAAGCACATCCTCTGCGTAAAAGCGTAACCCGTGCTTCGTAGGGTGTTTGTGATATGTCTTTACAAAGGTTGGACGTACATCCTCTGATTTCACAAGATGTAGAATATGATAGTGACTGGTAGTCCACCTGATCTTCGTGTGAACCCCGAACGTCTTCCGCCATATCAGGTGGTTCCTCACATAGAAATTCAGATCGTTTACAGCGTTCATTACTTGGGGTAGCTGACCCCAACAACTGTAGACGTACATGCTACCGTTTGGTTTCAACACTCTCTTTGCTTGGGCCAACCAACGAATGCAAAAATCATAATATGACTTGTCCTTGGGAATTTCCACATAGCCATCAAGGATATGTTTTGATTGTCTGTTATAGTTCCCGCCCGTCTTTCCCGTAAAATCGAGCCCGAACGGGGGGTCCGCTATGACGAGATCTACTAACTCGTTTGGTAACTGCTTCATTCCCTCTATACAGTCCATCATGTATATGCTGTTCAATTCCATCCCAATTCAACGTCCTCGATGTCCATGGTTGACCCCATAGCCACTTAGCAAAGTTCTTTGGGTCTTTTAGCGTTTTTGGTTTCATCGACCTTTTACCATCCTCTTATCGTGAATGTATTCCACCCCACACTGCTCCATCATTTGGCGCGAAAGAGAAAAGTTGTAGTGTTTTGCATTTAGATGCCCAACAAAATCAACCTCATATGGGCTGATGATGTACTTGATTCCCGCCCCAATTATCTCCTTCATGCAGTCCTTACAGGGAAGAGCACACGAAATGAAAAGGGCCCCGTCCTTTGTTTCTGTACCCTTCTTAGCAGCGTTGAGTATTGCTGCTAACTCACCATGTACAGCTGGACAAAGGTGCATGTCCTCACCTGAAGGTGAGTCTGCTCGTGGACATGGAATACAATGGTCCTTAAAGCAGTCTGGCGGACCGTTATGACCACTGACAAAATAACCTTCATATGACCATAGAACAGCAGCTATCGCACGCTTTGTGCATGTAGAACTATCCAATTTTTCTTCCAGTCTTCGATTTACTTCTTCTATTACCCAGTTTGGTATTATGAGTGGCATCTATATCTTCTCCGAGTTTTCTTCTAGTACGTACACAGTCTGATCTTGGTCGTTCGTTCGTCTGTCAGGACAATTATTCTGATAACTGCAAAATAAGCAGCGCCCCTTGAGCCCGAAAGTATAGTTACGACTGTTAAGACTAGTGAACTTTGGATCTTCCATGATTTTTAAGGCTGATAAAAAAGGCTTTATGTCCTGGGAATATCTATTCAGAGTAAATCCAACAACGTTGTTCGGTCTCTTGAATAGAAGGCTCCAATTCTCATGGTTTATCGGAAACTTTCCATCCTCACTTACAATGTCAAATGCCCCGGTAACCATGGCCTTGTAATGATAGGCGGATAGTTGCTCTGGATGACTTGGTTGTTTTCGGATGGAGAACTTCCAATCCATTAGAGTGACGACCCACATGTGAGTACACTTGCACAATGGATCATACGGAATATGGTGCTTACATTCATGGAAATATCCGTCCTCTTCTATCTCTCCTTTCAGCCAAACCCTTGCAATCAAGTCAGCTGTTCCCGCAACAGCCATTCCTGTATTTGCAAAGTTATCTACATACATTGTGTGCTCAATCAACACAGGATCAATGGAAGGTACCTCTATCCCTTCTTCGTTTATGTGATGGTACTTTTTCCAGAACATCATGAAACCGTCAAACCCTTGGTTTGCAGGCATTATCAAGCGTTCCTGGATTTCACCATCCTTGGTCCATTGATCAAGAATTTCTTGAGCTCCCTTACTCCAATGTGTTGGTTCTGGTGGCGCAAGATCCTTGACCTCACGAAGAAACTTTTCGTTTTTCCAGTGCATTAAGGTTCCTGGAATAGTAATAGCATTGGTAACCAAGTCTTTCTTTACTTTGTTCTTAATATTATATCCAACTGCCTGACACTCTTTTGAACTGAGTACTCCAGTTGTTCTGAAGTAATCACGATTTCTGTATCGATACAAGTTCACTCAACCTTCCACAGGTATCTGCGACGCCCTATTTGTCCGAGTGCTCGTGCCTTCTTAGACATCTCTATCCTCAGATCTGAAGGACAATCCTTCTCGTTAGTTGCCATCCACTTGAGCTTGGGTTGGATCGTATCATATGGCATATTCAGTGCCTCAGCAATCGTCTTCGTATCAAACCAAGTCCCTTTTCTAGCATTCAGCCAGTCGTGGAGTACTTCTTCATAAGAATGCTCTACCAAGTTTCCGTTTTCGTCCTTGGAGAACACCTTTCCGCTTATCTTTGTTAGTTTTTTCATCTTGTCTATACCACCTTACGACCTATGATGGCCTCTTGGTATAATGGTAGACCCTCTGGCTGAAAGCCTTTACATCCTAGATTCTTCTCCATTGACCTACCCGCACTGCAGTTTTCCCAGTGCATTTTCTCCCAATACCTTTTAGTTTTAAGGTTCTTGGATTGAAGAGCCCGTCGACAATAACAGGCGTTCCTGCCTACTCCAGGAGTTACTTTGTGATATCTACATTTATTTCCATCACACAGCCCGAGTTTGAACATCTGCTTATTGAAATACTTCACAGTATCTCGAAAGTCTTTTTTAGACTGTTCTTGTCTGGCAGCTGTTACATCTGGCAGATCACGAATGATTCGTCTCTGACGATTTCTAGGGTCTGACATATCTAAAACTACGTCACATTTCCTACATAAAACTTTTTTGATAGGCAAAAATCATGACACAGCACAGAGAGAAACACCACAGTCGGCACACGTAATGCACCCCTCTTTGTGTTCCAAGTTAGTAGAACCACATTCATCACACTTCACC
>JAUWDF010000145.1 GCA_030608925.1 Candidatus Bathyarchaeota archaeon
ACCTGAAAACTAAGCCCGGAAACTTTTCTGGACGATACTTAACCAATGGATTCCCCTTAACAATCGCATTATGGTCAAGTCTCTGATTTAACGAGGCAGATGCCACAACGTTTACGATTCTGATAGAATCTTCAACAGTAGACATTTCTACCCCCCATAGACATCTTGAATTTGGCGGAGTTATTTAAATGGTTCTAGGCGTAAAGCGAAAAGTTGACATGATGCAAAAAATCCAAATTCTCGGAAAATATTATTAAAAAATCGCTGAAAGTTTAAATAAAAAGGGAGACTAGGAAGCTTCCCTAGAAACTGTTAAGATTCTGACATAATCTGCTGTATCATCGCAAGCATCAGCCACATGCTCCATTTCTTCTATGAGGTCTTTAAGCAATACTAGTGTTGCGACATCCGTTTCCTTAGAATATTTAAGAAGCAAAGCTTTTGATTTCAAGGTTTTTTCATCAACTTGACTTTCTATCTTGTCGATTTGTTTTGCGAGTTCCATAGCCTTCATGGGATCTGTCCCCAAATTTTCAATGGCCTTAAGTAAAGTTTTTGCGCAAGCAACCAGGTCTTTGGCAGTTTTGGCAAATTGTTTCCACATTTCCTTTGGGACTTCTGTTTCTAAAAGCAAAATAACTGCTCTTGATGCATCCTTGACGTGGTCCGCCATCTGATCCAACCTCTTCACTAGGTGCATTATGTCTTCGCGGTCTTTTGATTGAAGACTTCCGCGGGTAAGCTCCTCAAAAACTATTCTTCTAAGCTCATCGATTTCATGTTCTGCAGTAGATAGTCTGTTGAAAGATGCTATCGCCTCTAGCTTGTTGCCGTTTAAGGCTGCATTAATCGCCTTCTCAAGCTCGATTACCGTGTCGATAGCCAAGGTCATCTGCCTATCCGCCATTTCCAGCACCTTAAATTTTCTTCGCTTAGAAAACCATCTTTCCATGAATATTCACCTTTAAACAATAAGACATTCGATGTCTGTTGCTAATTAATTTGCAAGTATGCACGCTTAAGAGTCTTTTCCATCTTTTCACTCGAGAGCCAACTCCGTTCTCAAACCTCTTTCAGGATAGGAAAAAACAAAGCTTTTTTCAACCGGAAAGGCAACAGTAACTTTTTCTCCCACACCAAGCCATTCTGCCATTAACGCTGGATGCACAACAACCACCAAGTCTCCATTTTCAAGCCGAATTTCATATCGAACATTAGTTCCTTCAAATCTGAAACCTTCGATGTTGCCGCCTATCGAGTTTACTCCACTTTTTTCTCCCTTCGTGATGGACAAAACTTCTGGTCGTATGGCTACGACCACCTTTTCCCCTTTTTTGTGGTCTTTGTTCAAGGATTTAACAGAAATTCCTCCACGAAGTTCCACCGTAAGTTTGTGGTCAGCTATATCCGCAACGTAACCTTCTAAGAAATTTGATTCCCCAACAAAATTCGCCACAAATATGTGCTGAGGGTTCAGGTACAGTTCTTGGGGAGTCCCAACCTGCAGAATCTTTCCTTTCCTCATTATCGCTATTCTGTCGGAGATTGCCATGGCTTCTGCTTGGTCATGAGTAACATGGATTGCTGTTAATTGGAGGTGTTTCACCAGTTTTCTAATTTCATACCTCAAGTCTGTTCTGATTTTCGCGTCTAGGGCACCTAAGGGTTCATCCAACAGTAAGAGCTTGGAGCCGGAGGATAATGCCCTAGCTAAGGCAACTCTTTGTCTCATTCCCCCACTCAACTCGCTTGGAAAAGCGTCAGTACGCTCAAAGAGTCTGACCAGCTCTAACATTTCACGGCCAATTCTGTTGCTTTTTTCTTCTTTCCACCCTTTTACGCGTGGTCCGTAAGTGACATTGTTCCAAACGTCCATGTGGGGAAACAGTGCATACTCTTGGAAAACATATCCGATGTCTCTGTATTCTGGGGGAATATCCGATACGAGTTCATTTCCGATGGATATTTCGCCTTCATCGGGCAATTCCAAGCCGGCTATTATACGCAAAGTAGTTGTTTTTCCGCATCCGCTTGGTCCGAGCAATGTCAGATATTCTCTGTCACGAATGTGCATATTTACGTGATCAACAGCGATTATTCGACCTTTATCAAAGGTTTTGACTACGTTCTTCAACTTAACATCGGGCATTTCAGTTCACCTCAACATGAAATTTTTGAATTATATTACTTTGTCTCATCTAGTGGTCACCTTTCTGAACAGCATAAGCAGAACAAATGAGATTGCAATTAAATACGTTGATGCGAAGAGCGCTGCTGGAACCGCGAGAGATTCAACCATGTTAACAACTAATGGAGGAATTGTTGTGGCGCTACCCATTACTAGAAATGTTGCGCCTGTTTCTCCCAAGGAGCGCGTAAATGATAGGATTACTCCCGCTAAAATTCCTCTTTTCAACAACGGGAGAGACACTGATTCGACAGTGTTGTATTGAGTGGCACCTAGGGTGCGAGCTGCTCCCTCATACAGGGGAATGTCAGACCCTTCAAAGGTAGCAAGCATAGGCTCAACCACTACAGGAACAGAGAAGACTATGTGAGTTAAAATTATAAGCCATATTCCCGGATTTGCGAGATTCAATCCTTCAGGACCCCACAGGAGAAGAATGGATAGACCAAGGGCCGATGTTGGAACAATTAGAGGGACTCGAAGCATGGCTCGCAGGAATCGACCAAATCTGTAACGTTTTATCAAGAATACTGTCGGAATGGCTATACACGTTGCAATGTATGTAGCGATGGATGCGGAGGCAAACGAAATAAAAGTAGCGTCTAGCAAAGCTGAGAAGTAGTTCGATGGTCCAAACAGTTGGTACATCACGCTTTCTTTAACATTGCCAGTGTCTGGGTCGCTGTTCCAAGATAGAGTAACTGAATTGAGGACAACAATTATTGGCAATATCACCACTAGAATAATGAAGAACAAAACAATCACGTCTCTCATTCGAGGTAGTTTTCGAGAAGCAAAATCTTCAAGCTTTAGAAGCTTTTTTTCGATATGAAGGGTTGAAAAAATTGAGAACGAAGAAACGCCCTTTTTCTGCAAGACAAACTCTATTGGAAGAATTATTGCTGTCGCCACAATTATTAATAGGCTTCCTAGGAAGGCAGCAGCTCCAAAATTAAACTGGGACACCCAGCGAATTACCGCAATGGGTGCCGTAGTATAGACACTTGACACTACTAACGTGGCTCCGGTTTCTCCTAGAGACCTAGCAAAAGCTAAAACTGCTCCCGAAAAAATTGCGGGTAACGTTAACGGTAAAATGACCTTTCTAAATGTTGTTAGAGGAGAGGCGCCTAGGGTTCCGGAAGCTTGTTCGAATAGTGTCGGCATGTCCTCAAGTTTGGCTTTAAGCGTTTTTACTATGTATGGAAAGGTTAGAGCGATGTGTATAACTAGCATTATGAAGGGAACATTGATTACGGGAATCAAGTAATTGGAGTCTACTCCAAAAATCGATGTCCATGCTATTAGGGTCGCAAAACCGAAACCAGAAGTGGGGATAACCAACGTAAATGTAGTAATGTCTTCAAGAAAC
>JAUWDF010000027.1 GCA_030608925.1 Candidatus Bathyarchaeota archaeon
TCATTGGCGCTCGGACAAATCGGGAAGCCGCTCAAAGCGCCCTGGCCTCAGGAGTCATCGGCAAAACCCCTGAGTATGGATTACACTTGGGTGAGAATAGAAAAGGCACTATCAAAGTCAAAGTTGAAGCTTCACTAACAAGCGACTTCGACTATTCCCTTCTGGGACAGTATGTGGGTAAACAAATTGGCTACGGAATCCCTGTATTCACAGGGATCCAAAACCGCCCAACAACTGAAGAAATGATAAACCTATGCGCTATGCTGAACACCACAGGTGCTATACCTATGTTTCATATTCCTGGAATCACGGTGGAAGCTCCCACAGTCAAAGCAGCTTTTGGAGACAACCCTCCGAAAAGCAGTATATCGGTGACTGATGACCACCTCAAACAAACACAGGAAGAACTTCAAACAACTAGTGGAAAGATTGATCTAGTCACTCTTGGATGTCCCCATTACACCCTAAAGCAAGTCGCAGATGTTGCAAAACGATTGAAGGGAAAAAAGATACATAAAGACGTGTCATTTGGGTCTGCACCTCAGCTACTGCAAAACTCTTGGCTGATAGAATGGGCTACACGGCAATTATCGAGAAATCAGGCGGACATGTAGTAGGAGACACCTGTATTGACGAGCCATGTTGGCACAGCTTCAAGGATAAAGTTGGAATCACGGATTCTCCTAAATGCGCATATTATAGAAGATTCAAAGATGTCATGGTGGCGAAGTTGTCAGATTGTGTTGAAGCAGCCATTAAGGGGAAATGGCAATGGTAAACTCAACAACTCTGAAGTGCCACAAAATTATTGGTGGCTACGGAGAAGGTGAGGCTCTGGTCTCCAAGGAACCAATCTGCTTCTACCTCACAGATCCCAAGACAGGCAGGGTTAGGGAAAGAGGTCACGAACTTGAAGGAAAGAAAATCGCCGACAAGGTATTAGTTTTCTCTTCAGGGAAAGCAAGCTCAGTGGTTCAAATCGATGGTCTCTTCAAGCTTGCATCAAACAACCTCGCTCCCAAAGCATTGATCGTAAGAGACATTGAAACAGTACTTATTGTAAGCGCATTCATAGCTAAAGTTCCCCTCGTGGACAGACTTGAACAGGATCCCTTCAACACCATTCACACCGGCGATTTCGTGAAGGTCGACGCTGACAAGGGAAGAGTAACTGTAATTAAGAAGAACTAGGAAATCCTAAGCCCAAGTGAGGTTTCCTCATTGCATGTGGCTCTGATAGGTATAGGCAGAGTTGGCCAAGCGACAGCCTTCGCTTTAGCACATGAGCACTACATTGATGAATTGACACTAGTTGATCTTTCCCCGAAACTCGCCTGGGCTGTCGGAGAGGAAATGCGTCACGCTCGAGTAGGCATGCATTCCCCAATTGAAGTAAATGCCTTCGAAAATGCTAGCGAAATCACTAGTGCAGACATCATAATTGTTGCTGCTGGACAACCCGCTAAAGCTGGAATGGGGAGACGTCTCCTAGTTGCAGCTAATGCTAAAATCATCAAAAGTTTAGCTGAGACGATTGTACCCAGAAATCCTCAAGCAAGATATGTTATAGTCACAAACCCAGTTGATGCCATGGCCACCCTCTTCAAAAAAACGAGTAAAGCAAACTATGTGATTAGTAGTGGCTGCCATCTTGACACCCTCAGATTCAGAGCAGAAATTGCCAAACACTTCAAAGTTCCATTGAATCACGTTGAAGGATACGTGGCTGGTGAACATGGAGACAACGATGTCTACCTCTGGTCAACCACGAAAGTAAGTGGTTTATCCCTTGACGAATATTCAAGAGAAAAGAACAGGATTGTAGATAAAGAGGATATTATTAACGAGGTGCATGAAAACACTGAGGCTATTCTTGGGAAACTTGGGGGCACCATGTATGGTCCAGCTACATCTTTTAGGCAAATCGTGAGATCCATCGCTCTCAACACGAATAGCCTGATTTCCGTAGGAACTCCCTACAAAACCCCGGAAATACCTGAACCAGTCCACATAAGCGTTCCATTAAAACTTGGAATGAGCCTAGGACCCTCAATTGAACACGAGCTCACAACCCAAGAGAAAAAAGGATTGCAGGAAGCTGCAAAAGCAGTCTACAACACTTACGAGATTGCTCGCGAAAGCAGTACCTGAAAACTAGTAATTTCCATGCTGGTGCGTCCAGACGGGCGAGCGGAATCCAAATTCACTTAGGAACCTAGGTTTTTGACTCGATATAAGATACTATTCGTTTGATTCCTTCCTCGACTTGTTCATATTCAGAGGAATAGGATATTCTAAGACATCCCTCACCTGCTTTTCCAAAGCCTGACCCAGGTACAGTCACAACCCTCGCTTTCTCTAAAATCTCAGCAGCAAGAGTTTCATCATTCTTCTCAAGTTTCGAAAAATTCGGGAACACGTAGAAGGCTCCCTTGGGAATTGGGCAGGAACAAACTCTCAATTTCCTGAGTTCACTTGTAACTAATCCCCGTCTCCGATCATATTCCGCAACCATCTCCCGAACGCAGTCCTGAGGTCCCGTTAACGCAGCAAGAGCGGCTTTCTGGGAGATTATGTTCGGACATAAGGTTGAGTAGTAGTGTAGAGTACGAAGAGTGGATGATAGTTTTTTTTCAGCTGCCATGTATCCTATTCGCCATCCAGTCATAGCGTATGCCTTTGAGAACCCATTCACGGTTATGGTTCTACTCTCCATACCAGATATAGAGGCTAGACTGATGTGTTTCGCATCATCATATACAATTTTCTCATAAATCTCATCCACTAAAACAATCAAGTCATGTCTCTTCGCCACATCAGCTAAGATCTCTAGATCCTCTCGCGGATATACATGTCCGGTGGGATTACTTGGGTTACTTATCCAAATCATCTTCGTCTTGTCTGTTATCTTGTCTTCTAGCTTTTCCATCTCTATTTTGTAATTGTTTTCTGCACTTGTGGGAATTGCGACAGGTTTAGCCTCTGCGAGCAAGGGGTCTTCAAAATGTGCAGGGTAATGTGGGCTAATCACTAATGCTTCGTCACCAGGATCCAAGAATCCTAGTGCAGCACTGAACATGGCTTCTTGAGAGCCAGAGGTTACTGTAACTTCTGTCTGGGGATCAACATTGATACCATTCTCTTTCTCAAGTTTTTCAGCGATAGCCTGACGAAGCTCCCTTGTTCCACTAACCGCTGTATAATGAGTATACCCATCTTCCATCGCAGCCTGTGCAGCAGCTAAAATGTGTGTAGGTGTGTTGAAACTAGGTTCTCCCTGCTCCATGTGAACAATGTTCTCCATTCCGGCAGATAGCTCAAGCATTTTTCGGATAGCTGATGGCTTAATCAAACCGACTTTTCTTGAGGCTTTCATCCCAGCTCATACCTTCAGGTGATTTCTGACAGTGATAGCTTCCACAAACAGGGTTAGAATGTTTTAATTAATTCTTCTTCCTTTCTCTGCTACCAGTTTTCCTCTTTTAAAGACTTTCTCAGCTAGATTGATACCGTAGTGATATGGGAAATACTTGTGAGTTGGAGCGTCAAAGATGACAATGTCAGCGATTTTTCCTTCTTCCAAGCTTCCTATTTCATGAGCTCTTTCTATTGAGTGGGCAGCGTTGATAGTTGACGCTGTGAGAGCCTCTTCCGTGGTCATTTTCATCTGGAGGATTGCTATGGTCATCATCATCTGCATTGATTCACACATGTTTGCAGCGCTCAGGTCGGTTGCTAGAGCAACGGGTAAACCTTTGTTGATGATTTCCCTCGCTTTTGCATAAGTGCCGACATAACAGAAAGGAGTAGTTGGTAAGAAAACCCCAATGGTCCCCTTACTCGTCAAAGCTTCGATATCCTCCTTTGGAGTGAAAAGTAGGTGGTCGGCTGAGACAACTTCTAACTCAGCACCCAGCCTAGCTCCTCCACTGTGGGCAAGCCAGTCAGCGTGAATCCTCAATTTCATGCCATGTTTTCTGCCTGCTTCAAGAATTCGCCTTGACTGCTCTACATTGTAGTATCCTTTCTCGCAGAACACATCACAGTATTCAGCTAGTTTTCTCCGGGCAATTTCAGGAACCCATTTCTCCACTATCTCCGTTGTCAATTGGTCAACTTTGTTTTCATACTCGAAGGGGATTCCCTGAGCCAGGAATGTTGAGATCAAGTCGATTGGATGCGTCTGGTCAAGAGTCTTAATGATCTCCAGTTGCCTGATTTCTCCCTGGAAGGTCATTTCGTACCCGCTTTTGGCTTCTATAGTTGTTGTGCCGTGGATGAGCATTGTGTCAAGTATTCGAGTAGTTTTTTCCAGCAGTTCTTCCGTGGATGTTTCACCTGTTTTTTTGAGGGTTGTGGGCATGCCGCCTCCCCTGGCTTTGATTTCAAGGTATGGGATACCCTTTACTGCCATCAACTCGAGTTCCTTTTCTCTTGACCCAGCGAAGATTAGATGCACATGGGGATCAATCAGTCCGGGTGTTACGAGTCTGTCGCTGGCGTCAACAATTTTCACTCCTCTTTCGAGTTTATCTACCACTTCTTTTGTGGTTCCGACAGCTGTTATTCGTCCATCTTTGACTGCAACAGCTCCATCTTCTATTATTCCAAGAGCCCTCAGCTCATCCCTTGTTTGAGGTTTGTGGCTTGTTCCCTTCAAAGTTACTAGTTCACTTGCATTGACTATCGCAAAATCAGCCTTCACGACCATATTTTCATCTTTCCATTCCAAGGCTATACATCTAGGTACTTCTTTCTTTCCCATTCGTGGACTGTGACATTGAAGTCCTTCCACTCACTTGTTTTTAGTTTCAAGAATTTTTCGCGGAACTCTTGTCCAAAAGCGGCTTGCAGACACTCGTCTTTTGAGAACTCCAGTAGAGCGTCACCCAGATTTTCCGGAAGTATTTTTATACCTCTTTTAGTTCGCTCCATTTCACTCATATTATAAAGGTCTTCTTCTACGGGCTCTGGAGGGTCGATTTTTTTTCTAATGCCATCCAGCCCACAGGCGAGGATTCCCGCAAACGCTAAGTAAAAATTACAGGAGCCATCAGTGGGTCGATACTCCAGTCTGGTTTTCATCTCTTTTCCAGGAGGGATCCTGATAAGAGCTGAACGGTTATACCTTGCCCACGAGATGTAAACAGGTGCTTCCCACCCTGGGACAAGCCTCTTGTAAGAGTTAACGGATGGGTTTGTTATAGCCACCAAAGCTTTTGCGTGAGCTAAAACTCCTGCTATGAATCTCAAACCGATTTTGCTTAGACCAAAACTCCCATCTGGATCAGAAAATAGGTTTTGAGCCATCTCATTCTTTATGAGGGAGGTGTGGGTGTGTAATCCAGCCCCGAATTGACCGTGAAAGGGTTTCGGCATGAAGGAAGCGACAAGGCTCCTTCTAGCTGCCATTAGTTTCACGATGAACTTGACAAGGTAAAGGGTATCAGCCATCTTTAAGGCGTCCAAGTTCCCAACTCCCATTCCCAACTCCAACCCCAACTCCAACTCATACTTCCCAGGAGGTACCTCATGGTGGTGTTTTTCAACTAAAACACCCATGTTTCTAAGACCATCCACGATTTCAAGTCTCAGGTCAACACCGAGATCTGCTGGAGGAGTTGCCAGATATTGTCCTTCGTCGAGTAATTTGATGCCACCATTTTCACCTCTTTCAAATAGGAAATACTCCATTTCACTAGAGGCGTAATATTTGACAGAGTTCCCAAGACTTTTCTTAGCGTTATCCATAACTTTTTTGAGGATAACTCTTGGGTCAAGCTCAAAAGGTCTATTGGAGTCCGGCTCGTAAATGTTACAAATTACCTGGGCAACTCTATGAGGGAAAAGATTGGGTGGCAGTACGATAAATGTGTTTACGTCCGGCATCAGCTTCAAGTCACTTTTGCTAACATCGGTCATACCGACTGATGAACCATCTATGTGTATGCCGGCTTCAGCTACCTTTAAGAAACTCTCAGCTGGTATCCAGAGAGAATGCATGATACCAGTTATATCTGTAAACTGCAACGCTATCTCTTTCACGTTTTCTCCGTGTATCACCTTCATAATTTCTGACGTACTCATTCTAGCGCCCCTTCGATAATCGCTTCCTCTCTTTTTTTTCTTCGCGCAGTTTCTAAGGGTCTTCTCCTTTATCAACCTAACTTGTATTTTACCATCATCTTCAACCTCAATGATTGAGGCGTGTATGAGGATGAAGATTATAAATGCTGAGCAATGGAACTATACTCAACTGGAAACAGAATTCCTGAAAGGATTGGAGATTGAAAGATGGAGTTTAAGGTTAACGGAGTTTCAGTTGTAGACACTTTTTGTGAGACTTTTACAGTGCGTATTGCGAGGCTGCTTGTAACTTCTGTGAATAGAAAATGGGCTTTAGAATCAGCCTTGGAAGCCAAGGGCTTAGGCAGATCTGCAACTATTCCGCCTTCCGAAGCCTCGATTGAGACTGAAGCTAAACCTGAAGAAACCCCAGACGGTAGACCTGGTTTCATTATTCAATTCCTCGACAGGAAACCAGAGCGTCTGAAGGAATGGCTAATAATAAGAGTCCGGAAGGGAGTTATGCCATACCCGAAAACCAACGTATTTGATATCTTGCCACGGGAACTGGCTGAAGACTTCGTGGATATTGAAGGCACTATGATACAGACCTTCGGAGATGGATTTGAAGAGAAGGTCACGGTTTTTGGCAAGGAAGTTTTCAAGATACCTAGAATGGATGGTTACTTTCATGTTGAGAGGCGATTTGGAATTACCAAAGGCGTAGCTGGGGGCATGTTCCTCATCTTTGCCAATTCTGATGAAGCAGCTTTGAGAGCCGCGGAGATGGCACTTGAGGGAGCCAATACAGTCCCACATATAGTCAGTAAGTTTGCGGCGTCTGGAACTAAAGTTGGAGGGAAAACTTACAAGGATGCCATAGCGACAACCAACGATGCATACTGCCCAAGCTTATCACAAAACCAAGGAAGCCAGATCCCAAAAGGTGTAAAGTGCGTTTACGAAGTAATCGTGAGTGGGCTAACCCTCGAGAGTGTGAGCAAGGCATTGAAAGTTGGAATAGAAAACGCTACCCAGATTCCTGGAGTGTCAAGCATAACTTCAGCTAATTATGGTGGAAGGCTAGGTGGAGGGAAAATTCTCCTCCAGAGCCTATTTAAATGATAACCGCGTACACATTCAGCAAATTCTTTAGCTTTTGTGACAGTGGTTCTGGCGTAAGCGTAGGGCTATGAGTATTTTTGAAAAAATTTTTGAATAAGTTAGACAGTATGGGCTTGGGGAATACTTATGCCCAGAGAAAAGTCCTGTGGGACCGTGGTTTTCAAAGAAAATGCAGATCGAGAGTATCTCTTGCTGCATTATGAGTCGGGTCATTGGGATTTTGTGAAGGGCAACGTTGAAATTAGTGAGAGTGAAAAAGAAACAGTCTTGAGAGAGCTTCAAGAAGAAAC
>JAUWDF010000171.1 GCA_030608925.1 Candidatus Bathyarchaeota archaeon
CAGAAAGCATGTGTGTCGATAGTGGAAGGTGTGACCATTCGGAAAGCAGAAGCTTCTAAGCTAGATGAAATTGTCAAAATGCACTTGTCTTTACAGAAGCATCTCGAGAATAGCAATGCTTCCATATGGAAGTATACTGAGGATAAGAAACAGACGTTGAAGCAGCAGTATACTGAACATCTGGTGGACGAGAATAGCCTTGTTCTTGTAGCAGAAGTTGAAGCAAAAGTCGTGGGTTTCATGTTGGCAACGGTGAGTTCGAGAACAGAATATGTGCCAAGTATTGTTGGGAGCCTGTCCTCAATTTACGTAGGAAGAAACTATAGAAAGCGAGGTATCGGAAGCAGATTAATCAGAGAGGCTTGCAGATTTTTCTCATCGAAGAAAGCGGAGCATATCTATGTGAGATATGTATTGGGAAACAATGAAGTCGAAGGATTCTGGAAACACCTAGTATTCAAACAAATTTTAGTTACAGCAGGTACGCTTACAAGCAAAATTGAAGATAGAATTGACAGTCAGTGACTTTATGCGCGCGCATTACGGTTTTTTACAATTACATGGAGTCTTAACATTGCTTTTATTTCTACACTTGGGAAAATTTGTGTCATCGTCGTAAATAGCTTTCAGGGTTCGGAAGTTAACTTTTGTTTCATGCGCGCATCATCAACATTCTTCGCGAACAATACAGCAACACTATGTTCATGCGGGTCTGATTCTCCGTGGCCAGTATCTATTATTATCTCTTCCTTGTAGACTTTAATCTCAAAGTCTTTGAACATTTCTTTCAATTCATTATGTTGGAAGAAGTAGAGGTATGAAGACTGCTTTAGGGAATAGAACATATTCTCCTCTATTTGCTCCAGTTTTTTCTTAGCGTTTTGGTAACTAGGATCATTAACTGTGAAGTCTTCGATGTAGACATAGCCACCAGGAGCTATACTTCGGATGATGTTTGAGGTTATCTCATATACTTCCTTCTTTCTAAGAAAGTGTAAGGTATTCGCTGCAACGATCAGGTTGTACGCATCTGGTGAAAATTTAAAATCTAGTATATCCATAACTAAGCCTTCAACGGTTAATCCTCTTTCTTTGGCTAGGTCCAAGAATTTCTCTATAGATTTTGGGGAAACATCAATTCCCGTGACTTGGAAACTCTTGAGAGCTAGGAAGAGAGCATTCCTTCCTTCACCAACTCCTAAGTCTAGCGCCTTGCCTACTGGGACTTCTTCGATTTTTTTTATTAAAAGCGGACTAGGAGATAAACCCCAGAGGCACTCTTCTTCACTATACTGTCTTTCGAAAATTTCGGTGCACCCGTACCTAACACTATTGATTGCTATCCTTATTGTTGTAAATAAAGCATTGTGGATCTCTTGCCATGAAATCTCTGTAAACTGCATAGGCGATAGCACGGCATCATGCACATTGATCCAAGAGGTTACATTTGCCATAAACTTCTATTTTTCTGCGTTCTTAGTCGCCATAAAATGTCTGAATGCGCGCGCTTTTATGAGTTATGGAAAAACGTGCGTGCAGTAGAAGAAGTGGAAAAATGGGTGTGTGCGGGAGACATCGTCAGGACAGTCTTCTTTTCTTCAGAAGGATTGCTGATAACGTGGCCATAACTAGAACTAGCAGGATTGGGATCCGTGGGAACTCTGGTATGAAGAATCCCGCAGTTACTCTTACATCGCTGTCGTCTAATGCGTCAACACCTACATCATATTCACCATTGCTGTTAACATCAACCACGATGTCATAACTCCCAATGGTCTGAGGGTTATCCCATACGACTGTTGGATTGATGTTGCCTTCAGGATTTGAAGAGATCGTGGTTGCTGTGTCTGGAACCCGCTCGGGGATAGCCAGGCTGTTGGTCCATGTTTCTTCATCAGCCACTATGTAGAAGTCATATGTTGTGGATGGTAAGTAACCTGTTCCAGCCACATATATGGTCTCTCCTAAATCAAAGAGATCTTTCTGCTCTGCTGTTGGTCCACAGCTTTCAATGCGTGCACACAATTGGACTTTGTATACGCTACCTCCATTTGTTCCGGCGTATAAGAAATCTCCTGAAGCGTCAAGTTGGATGTTATAAACTTCTTTGTTGTCTAGGCCTTTGTTCATTGGCATCCAAGTATCTGCTCCGTCCAGAGAGACATATACACCTTTGCCAAACAATCCCAAAAACAGATTCTCTGAATCTCTTGGATTGATCACAAATGAATAATACGCCTCTTTCTCCGGGTTTCCTACCCTGAAACTAGGTATGGCAAAATTTTTCTCATTCCAGGTTTCTCCTCTATCATTTGACTTGAATACTCCTCCGGGAAAGGAACTTGCATAGAGAGTGTCAGAATCTGCTGGATCAACATCTAACTGCATATTGGACAGATTTGTATACGGACCATAGTTATGCCAACTGCTACCTGCAATCTCTTTTTGGTAGATTCCTCCCCCATGCGTTGCCACATAGATTTTGCTGTCAGTAACTTTGATGCTTGATGTTTCCTTGAAGGGTACGTCCAAATATTGCCAATTCACTTCATCAGACGAAACATAGGCATCGTTATTTGTCGCAATATATAACACGTCATCTTTGAAGGTTACTTCTTTTACAGGTGACGATCTCAATTCCTCAGGCAACAGATTCACCCAACTGTCACCTCCATCTGTTGACTTGTACAGGCCACAATCCCCTTCTACTTGGGGCATTTCTCCTAGCAAATATTCCGGTAACTCTCCGCAACTAGTTGCAGCATATAGCGTCCCATTATTAAATGCAAGATCAAACACTCCTATTCTTGGAAAAGAATCTATTTCCTCCCATGAACCACCTTTATCAGTTGACTTGAATACTCCGTAAACATGTGTAGAAACGTATAGTATACTGGAGTTCAAAGGATCGACTTCTACATCCAAAACTGCCCTAGGAAGTCCATTAGTGACGTTTTCCCAACTACCATCTTCATTATGTCTGAACAAGTCACCCATGACTTGAAAACCCGATCCCATTTTCCACGCGGGTACATAGTATATTTCTGGGTTATTAGGATCAAACGTGAACGTATTCAATCTGAAATATTCTTTTTCTCCAGGGCACCATGGACTACGCCAAGTGTTTCCGCCATCATCTGATCTGAGAAGAGCGGAATCCGCTCTGTCGGTAGCGTATAGTATACTGGAGTTCTCAGGGTGGACTTTTATGGCTGC
>JAUWDF010000231.1 GCA_030608925.1 Candidatus Bathyarchaeota archaeon
GAGATGCTTGAAAGTGGTTTGTTGAAAGAGGTAAATCAAGAAAGTGGCATGGTTGTTTATACGTTAACTCAAGAAGGTAGGGATTTGCTGAGGACTTTGCGGAGAGCTCAAGAGTTTATATCGATTTAGTTTATTTCATCATGCTTATTGCTATCTCTTCTAGTTCTTTGTTTACGCGGAATCCTAATTCTAGTTCCTTTTCGGTGAGATTTGTTATTTGGATTTTTTGTAGGTCAATTGTTTTTCTTGGTGGTAACACAATTGTTCCAAGGGCAGATTTTTTGGTTCCTTCTTGGTCATCGGTTTTTTCTAGTAGGATTGACCATTCTTTTTTTAGTCGTACGTTATTCTCTTTGGTTTCATATTCAACAATGTTGGTTTCTGATAGTAGCTTTGATAGGAGTGCTAGTCTTCGCTCTGGGATATTCAGCTTCTTGGAGAGATCAGTGAGATTGTGCCACGTACCATCATTAACAAGATCTAGGAAATAGTCCAGTCTTAGCAAGATTGTAGCCCAATGATATTCTTGGGTAATCAGTTTTTAGTTTTGAGAATCTTTGGTCAAGTTCTGGTGGTTGAGAGTTCTATTTTGCCCGTGCATTTTTATAGAACTAAGTTCTGTATCTTAGGTCCAGAACAGTTGTACTACTAATCTTATAAATCCCAGGAGTTGTTCTATTGCTAGATCTAAGAACAGCGACGGAGGAAATCTCTGCAGCTTAATGTTGGAGAAGAGTAGGTAATGACTGAGTCTAATCCGCTCCCGTCAGGGGGGGATGTTATAGCAGTTGCTCTCGATTGGAAAGGTTTCGTGGAGGACCTTAGGCAACAATGGGTTCAGTTGTGGAGGGAACGGATAAATGACAAGGTCAGAGCTGAAGGCGTCGCTGGAAAAGATTTTGAGTTACTCTTCGTAGACAAAGGTCAAGTTATTGTTGCCACAAGGCGATACAAACCCTTGGAGTTCAAAGAGGTTCTTGAAGAGTATAAAGCTCCTTACGAAGTAAAGGTGAAGGAAGACCGACCCTCTCCACAAGTAGGCGGATGGAGAAAGTTTGGAAGAAAGATGGCTGCCTCTAGACGGATTCGAAACGGAGATCGAAATGGATTATGGTTGAAGGATCATTCCAATAGTCGAAAGAATAAGTTGCAGCTTAAGAAGGGCGGGAGAGGCTGGCTTCATAAGAGCTAGGTGAAAGAGTAACTTCTGAGTACGCGTTATTTCATTTTTGAATGTTTTTTTAAGGAGATATGGAATTGTCTAGATATAGGAATAGGCTTCAGATTATAGCGGAGATCCTTGAGATTGTTAAAGGTGGCGCTCGAAAGACCCACATAATGTATAGAGCAAATCTGAGTTACAAGTTATTGTGCAAGTATCTCAATGAAGTTCTGGAATGTGGACTTGTACGGGCTAAAGACGATGAAAGCTATGTCGTCGCCGCGAAGGGAGAAAGATTTCTCCAGCGATTTAACTCATATCTGAAGCACCACAAACATGTCAATAAAGAACTACAATCGGTCGAGGAGGAGCGAGCAATGCTTGAACAGAAATACATGAATCCAAGCACTTCTAATCGGAGAAATAGTGGCAATAAACGGGTCAGCATGAAGTGAAACAATAATGCGACACTTACATGCACCAATAACCGCTGTATTTTTCCTAGTAATTCTTACTTGTAGTATCACATTTCGGGTTTTCGGGGCGAGTGAAGCTGAAGCTTCAGCCATCATGGATGGAACTGAAGAAACCATTATCCAGTGTTATTCTGCTATTGCAAAAGCAGATAATGTTGGAGCGAACATCTCGACTTTGTTGATGACACTTCAACAAGCTGGAGAGCTCTTATCACAAGCTTCGCTATCATTTAACACAGGAGATTTCGACTCTGCACTTGATCTCGCGTCTCAAAGCCAAGAACTGTTGAAGGGATTCATTAGTGATGCCGAAGGATTAACGGATGTAACAATACAAGAGAATTACTCAGGTGTTGTTACAACAATCCTGACGTCAACTTTCGGGGCAATAGTGGTTGTTGTAGGCAGTGTTATTCTTTGGTTTCGAACCAAGAAGAAAATCGAGGAGGATGGGAGCACTTGAGTTTAGACGAGTACAGGATTGCCTTTCTGGTTGTTGGAGGGATTTTAATGCTGCTTGTAGTATCACCTGTTCTCAGCATGTTTTTGTCTCTTCCTCGTACGGAATTCTTCTCCGAGTTTTGGCTCCTGGGCTCCAATCAAAGGGCGGAGGAGTATCCATTCAACGTGACTGTTGGTGGCGATAACCAGGTTTTCTCAGGTATTGGAAATCGCTTGGGACATGCAGCATACTATAAGGTTTTGGTGAAGTTTAGAAATCAAACACAGTCAGGTCCTGATAGCTTCAACAGAACTCCCAGTACTCTGCCAGCGCTCTATGACATTAGGGCATTTGTCGCTGATGAGGATATTTGGGAGATTCCTCTAGTTTTTTCTTTCAACCATGAATATGACGAACTTACATCACAAATTCAAGTTCATGATATGACTCTGAACGATGCTGTATTGTCGATGGAAGATGTGCCAATAGGCTGGGATCAAGTAAATAATGGTTTCTATGGGAATCTGTTCTTCGAGCTCTGGATCTACAATGCAACCCTGAGCGACTTTCAATATCATCAAC
>JAUWDF010000102.1 GCA_030608925.1 Candidatus Bathyarchaeota archaeon
AAAAGCATTTTCACAATTCGTTAAAGCTAAGTATGCTTTTGCGGTCAACAGCGGAACATCTGCGTTATACATGTCTCTGCTAGCAGCAGATGTTGGGTATGGGAGCGAAGTGATTGTACCCAGTTTTACTTTCGTGGCAACTGCTGAATCAGTTTTGATGTTAGGAGCAAAACCAGTATTTGTAGACATTGACCCTGAGACTTATAACATAGACTCTCAACTGATTGAAAAAGCGATAACGAACAAAACTAAGGCTATCATTCCCGTCGACCTTTTTGGGTTACCAGCTGATATGGAGTCAATAAAAGAAATTGCAGTAAACCACAATCTAATACTCGTTGAGGATGCTGCTCAAGCTCACGGTGCTGAATACAAGGGAATGCCCCCGGGAAGTTTTTCAGATTTTGCATGCTGGAGCTTCTACGCAAGCAAGAACATGACAACAGGAGAAGGTGGGATGATAACAACTAACGAAGAAAAATACAGAGATACCCTCCCCTACATGAGATCACATGGCGAAAAAGAAGAGTATATATCTAGCATGATGGGAGGGAATTTTCGTATGCCTGAAATGGAAGCTGCTATTGGAAACGTGCAACTTTCGAAACTACCTGATTTTCTGACAGCGAGAAGAGAAAATGCTGAAAGACTTTTAAAGAGACTTAATCCCATCGATGAACTCCAATTACCGATCGTGCCAAAAGGTTACAAACCTAGTTGGTATCTCTTCACTGTTAAACTTAAGAGTGCTAATGAGACGAGACGAGATAAGATCGTGAATGAGTTACGGAAACTTGGCATTGGAGCGTCGGTATACTACCGTTGTCCTATACATTTGATGCCTCTCTATCGCAGGCTCGGAAAGAGTCAGCTTCCGATGACTGAGGAAGTAGCAAAACTCGTGTTTTCACTTCCAGTTCATCCTGGCGTTACATCTGTTGAATTAGAGCACATTGTTGACTCGACCAAGAAATTGCTAAACTGATGTGATCCCCTGAGTCAGGAGTTCCATTAAATCTTAGATAATGTACGAAGAGCCTTGGAATGGAACCTACATGCGTACAAAATGTTGCATGGTCATTTTTGTCTAATTACATGCACTAAAGAAGGAGATTTTTAATTTATGGATATAACTACATTTTCAAGTTCGCAAGGTTTTTCAGGTAAGGGGCACCTTTTTCTACAAGGGGATGATGACGCCGTCCCAGACCGACACTTATGAATGAGGACCTCATGACGGGCAGACCCCAACTGACTTATGATTAAGACCAATGGATCTTGGCAGGAGCCTTCCCACATGAATGTTTTAAATGGGGGACCTCAGAAAATTCTGTGACCTAAATAATTCCTGCTCGCGCTCACAAATTATCTCCTCATGTCAAAGAGAATCATGAATCTGTAAACATGTTAACGTTGTTTTACTGCGTCAAGCAGCTTATATAGACAACACCTGAACATCTACCGTAGGAGTAAGCAATGGTAACTCTGAGAACTCTCGCTCCATCTTTGACAAGGATAACAATAGCGGCATCAGTAGGTGCTGCTCTCCATATAGGTCAGGGAAACGCTGAAATCGTTGACCAAAGAGCAGTTGATTTCTCAAGGGCTGTCTTCTCACAAATGGAGATTGAGGGGGAAGTGATTTCTTGCGAAGGTCCAAAGGACAATGCACCGGCCTTCAATCGAAGAGAGAAAGTAGGCATAGGACATGGTCCCCAACTTGACTTTGTCATAGATCCAGTCGATGGAACAACTGCTACATCCAAGGGAAGGAAAGATGCAATCTCTGCTTTAGCATGTGCTCCACGGGGACGTCTACAGGTGCTCCCCGATGATGGATATTATTTTAAATGCGCCACTGATTACCATTCAAAGGACAAGATTTCCCTAGACATGTCCCTTGAAGAAATCGTGAAAACGACAGCTGAAGAGAAGAGAATGCAACTCGAGAACTTCACTGTGATTATGCTTGAACGAGATCGGCATCTGAATCTTCTGAAAACGTTAAGGAAACTGGGAGTAAGAATCGTCCTGATTCAAGATGGAGATATAGCGGCTTCTGTTGCAACATGCATTCCAGAGACTGGTATAGACTTGCTTCTGGGAGCAGGAGCTGGTCCAGAAGCTACAATTGGCGCTACAGCTGTTAAATGCCTTGGGGGAACTATGCTGGTGAAGGTTTGGGAAGGCAAAAAAGATGATCCAAAACGGCTAGAAAGACTAGTAGAAGAGGGAGTTGACGTTGACAAAACATACTGCGAAAAGGAGTTAGCTAGAGGAAATGAATTAGTGTTTGCGGCATCAGGCGTTACTAAAGGTGAACTCTTGGATGGAGTTCGTTTTACACCTTATGGTGCAGTTGTGAATTCACTCAGTACTAGATTGCCAAGCGCAACTTTTGAAACATCTACAACATTACTTCGATTCAAGAAACATCCTGTATACGACCTACTAATATAAAATGGACATGAAAGCTCGAAGAAAGCGTAGCTGAGAGAAACTCAGCTCACACATTTTCAAGAATCAAGTAGACCCTAATGTGAGGATTGGCTCCCAAGGTACAGGATAAAGAAGTGCTATGTATTCGTAGGAGCATTCAGAATTGTGCAAGTTTTGTGGGTTGATGACCTCTGACTGATTCGTAAATATCTTTCGTTGTATAACCAAATGGGCTTAGAATGTTTGAAGCTGCCGAATATAAGAGAAGAAGATATTTTCCAATATCCGAGTTTGTTTCATCATTAATTAATTCTTCTGCTCTCACTCTTTGATTATATTTTTTGTTTTCTGCACTTGTAAATAGAAATCTAACACTTTTCCCTGCAGGGACTTCAAACACCTTTTCTCCGAAGTTGTTCAGCAACAGCTACTTGACTAATTTTTTGCTTGTAGTTTTCCAAGTCTTTTGAAAGACGCTTTGTAACTATTAGCTCCCAAACTGGAACTTCTCCATGTATTAGCTTGTCTCTACATTCCTTTACGACGCTTAGAGCGGCAGATATTTTCTTGATAAAATTCTCTGAGTTACTAGCTGTAGCTAGTACTCTGATCATCGCCATTTGTGCTTCAGATACAAACTTCGGTGTATCCCTTCTTCGAGCTTCTATGCCTCTGATCTTGATTCGCCCATTTTCTTTTACGCCATAATAACTATTCAACACAGCAATGTTTGGATGTATTTTAGAAGGAAGGAAAACTATCCACTTATAGCGACCCTCAAAACTCAGGGGCACTCCAATCTTATTATGTATCCTTTTGCTCAGATGAAGAAATTCTTGAACTGTCGCGTTTCTCTTCTTTAGCCACAATGAATCAACAATACCATGAATTATTTTGAAACCAGCTTCTTCGGCGATACGTGCCGCTTTTAGAAAAGCATTCCTACCGAAAGCGCAAACACCAATATGTCCGTCAATTGTTCCAAATTTAGCGTTCTTATACCCAAGATAACCGAAGCAAGTTACGAGAATCCACTTCAATGCACCTTGCCGTCTCTCATAAATTTCCTTTAGCTTTAAATCAGCAGCTTCATTTTTCAATCTCTTGTAGCGAAGCCTTTTCGAGATTACAAACTTCAAAGTCTTAGGCACAATTCCAACACGTTTCTCACAAATATTATAACCGAGCTCTGGAATTCGCAAAGCCGAATCTGGGCAGCACTTGCAGCGGACTGTTTCAATCGAAATGTTGTTTTTAACCATCAAAGAAGGGTACATAGACGAGAAATCCACTTCACCAACCCAGTCGTGAATACCCATTTTTGGTTCAAAGACAAAGCCACCACGATCTCCAACGAGAAGTTCATACGCCGATTTGAAGATCTCTGGAACACTTTTATTCCTTGGAATCAAGATGTCATCTCTTAATGATTGGTAAATCTGAAGAGACGACATGCTTGAACCTATTGAAATTCGAGAAGCTCTATGCAAAGGCACTCTGCAGGTCCTTGCTACCTCAATGAGGCCATCGAAACCACACTTAGTGTGGATGAAAGTATTTTTAGTATCAATGTGAACTCTACCATAAAGCCTCATTGTAGGCGCCCGATAATACGTTCTACCATAAGAGAAGAACGTTGTCCCCTGCTTTCGATGGACAGCCAAAGAAATGTTTTCTCTACTCAGAACAAGTTTGTTCAAAATGCCGTTAACCAATGCTCTTCTTACCAGATAAGGAAACAAATGTGAATCACCACCGTGAGTTAACAGTATATCTGGATCAGATTCTCTCACCAATTCTACAAACTGCAAAAGCTTTTTCTTTTCATCACCTGAATCAATAGTTATCTTCTCACTTTCATTAGAAACTACTATTTCTTTCAAAGGATCGTCGAAGTTTACTATTGTTCCTTTCTTA
>JAUWDF010000026.1 GCA_030608925.1 Candidatus Bathyarchaeota archaeon
CCTTAACTTATTAGCTGAATCAAACTATCCATGCATTATAGTTGAGAAGGGTAGGAATCTCTTAAGGATCTGCTACGGCGGAAGTGATTGAAATGAATGAACTGAGTGAAAGTGAGGGAGACTACGTTGAGACAATCCACAATCTTATCGGAGAGCATGGATACGCAAGAGTTGCTGATATAGCTACCACGTTACATGTGAAACCTCCAAGTGTAACAAGCATGCTTCAAAAGTTGGACGAACGGAAATTCGTCAACTACAGCCGGTATAGAGGTGTTATACTCACCCCAAAGGGAAAGTTACTTGCTGAAACATTGGCTAGACGATATCGAACATTGAAGAGGCTTTTGACCATGATGGGAGTCAGTGAAGAGAGCGCTGAGAAGGACGCTTGCGAGATAAAACACAAAATACATAGTGAAAGCCTAGAAAAACTTGTTAAGTTCGTGGAATTCGTAGAGTCAGCACCCCAAAATCCTCCTTTCCTTGAGCACTTGAAGTATTACTATAGAACTGGAAAACGCCCCAAACAGTGCAGAGTAGAAAGCGAAGTCAACAAAAAATCATCGCGTGCACGCGTAAACACAGAGACAGCAGTAAGTCATAACAAGAAAAATTCGAGTAAACATTAAGGCTTTTAGATAAGGGAAAAATATGGGATACAGCTATGGATGAAAAACTGATAGAAGAGTTTCTGGAAAAGAGAAATGTATTTGCAGTTGTGGGTGCTAGCAGAAATCAGGGGAAATATGGTCACCAAGTTTATAAGGACTTGCGAAACGCTGGATATAATGTCTATCCTGTGAATCCAAATGCAGATGAAATCTTAGGTGATAAGTGCTATCCTAGTCTTGAGTCCTTGCCTAAGAGTCCACAAGTTGTTGATTTAGTTGTTCCCCCAAAATTAACAAATCAGATTGTGAAAGTCTGCAAGAAACTTGGAATTTCAAAAGTGTGGATGCAACCTGGATCCGAATCTAAAACAGCAATCAACTTTTGCAAAGAAAACAATATCGAAGTTGTTCATGGAGTCTGCGTTATGGTCGAAAGACGAAGCAAACAGAAATAGCAAGCAATCTTTTTCGATTTGGAGATTCAAGAAAGCAAAACTGTATTCTGACTAAGATACACTCATGTAGAAAAAAAGGGTACTGGGCAAGTTGAGCAAGCGTGTCAGGTGTTATTCTACTGTTTCTATTGACAATTCAACTTCTATAGGTATTGATTCAGTGAAAATCTTTACCACAGGACAGTTTGCTTCAGTTCTTCGCCAAACTGCCTCAATTAACTGCTTCCTTGCTTTAGTGGCAATATTCACCTTAAGTTTCACACCTTTCAATATTGGCGAATCTGCTGGCTTTTCTGCTTCCGCAACAACTTCAAGTCTCCTAATATCAACATTGCTTTGCTTAGCAACATCTGCAAAGATAGTCGCAGCGCAATCTGAAAATGCCATAATTGCTAATTCTAACGCAGTTGGTCCAGTGTCATCTCCTCCTTTAGCAGTTGGCAAATCGCAGACAATCGTGTGGGTTCTGGAGTTGTCAACTAACGTGCGAACGTTCTCCACAAGTTTAGCTGTCGATTTATGTTTTGGCATTGTGTCTTACCTCATTATCTCTCCTTTGAGCTTGGAATTAGACAGTGAGTAATATACGTCTTATGGCACAATTAGCATATGCTGAATATGATATGTGAGCAATGTAGTGGTTGACTTTAACAATTTAGTTTGCATTCACTTTGCACGCGCTCTGCACTCTGTGGCTATGCTAACACCAGATTATTAATGAAAAGGAAGAAACTATCCTAGGTTTACTGTGGTGGGGTCGCTGATACTCGACACGAATTTGGAGCGGGTCCTTATATTTTTCTTGATTCTAGCTAACATATACACGCGCGGTGAGAATGCATGTGCACTTGGAATCAGAAATGCTCGAATACGCGTGTGATAATTAGAGGAAAAGATAATTTATTTTTAGGCAAGGCAGAACCATAACTACTATCGAACTTCTATCTTCAGCATCCCACTAATGCGCGCGCGCCCGTTGGACTGACCTTAACGCGCTCCACACTAATCGCAAATCTAATAATCTCAAGCTACTGCACTCAAAGTCAGTGTTTCTGGCGTGAACAAAGATGAGTTTGATCAAAAACTTGAAGATCACGACGCTTGCTGAGAATCTTGTCATGACTAAATGTCTTGGTCAGTGGGGTCTCTCATTTCTCTTAGAGTTTATAGATGCGGAAGGTGACCGTCGGAAGGTAGTATTCGATACAGGCATTCATAAGAAATCATTGTTTTACAATATAAAGCAATTAAAAGTGGATCTGAATGATGTGGATTGTTTGGTGATTAGTCATGGGCATGCTGATCACACGACCGCTACAGTTGAGGTTACAGAGGCCGCAGGTGGGGTGAAGGTCTATGCACATCCTCATACGTTCCAACCTCGAATTATTGAGGATAAAACAGGAAAACGTAGGCGACATGGGGTTCCAAAAGATGAGGGAATTAACGAGATAGATCGGGTTGGAGGAGAGGTGGTGCTTACTTCAGAGCCAGTAGAAATAGTGCCAGGAGTATGGACAACTGGGCAAATTCAAAGAGTAATGCCCTTCGAGCGTGCAGTATCTCCATCAGAGGGAGAAAGAAGAATCATTGTTGTGGATGGAGAGGAGGCTGATGATCAAATTCTTGATGACCAAGCGCTCTGGATGGATGTGGAACAAGTCGGTCCATTCGTCATCACAGGCTGTGCTCACGCAGGACCTTTGAATACCCTCCGGCAGGTTCAGAGACTTGGTCACTTCGCCAATATATATGGACTTGTAGGTGGCACTCATCTTGTTGGGCGGTCAGGGAATTATCTTCAGCAAACGATTGAGGGGTTAAGAAAATTCAAGTTGAGTTTGATTTCGCCTTGTCATTGCACGGGATTCAAGGCGACAGCGAGGCTTTGGCAAGCCTTCCCTGAAGCATTCATCTTGAACTTCTCAGGCAGAGTGATTGAAGCAGAAAAGGAACCAAAGAAGCGCGTGATTTAACCACAAGCAAACATCTCTAAAGTCTAAATTGTCGCCTTTTAAATGCACAATATTTAAGGCACATCATCTCTTCTTCTAAAAGGGTGAATTCATGTCAGATAACACAAATCCCAGAGGAGAAAAAAGGTCAAGAGATGGAAGAGGAAAGGGCGTAGGAATGAAGGGTGGAAGAAGAGCAGGTAAAAACCCAAATCCATGCAGTCCAAAACGTGGGTATGGTAAAGGCGAAGGGCGAAAAAGAAAGTAAATTGTACTAGATATTATATCATTGCGCGCGCGGTTTCCATCATAACCCCTAGATAGCAGTATTATATGACCTATTAAGTGGTTGTCATACTAATGCAAAGTACTAGATCCTCTGGAGTATTAAGAAAAAAGAGCTTGCGGGGGAAATTTCGGGAGATATCTCCAATTTTCCTGGGTTAAATTCCAGCAACCACTTGTTATATAAACTCAATCTATGCAATTATGTCTATTTTATAAACATAAATTATTAATATAGTTTCTATAGTAAACTACTCCTGCATGTAGGAAATGTACGCGCGAAAAATAAAGTTTAGATGTTCCAATTGGAATCGGGAATGGGTCATTTCAGAGGTAAAACTTGAATACATAAAAAACTGGCCTGATTCATGCCCAGATTGTGGAAGTATAGAAATAAGTCATGAATTAGTTGAAAAAACGGTCATTCAACTCCTTAGTGACCCCGGGAAATGTAATACAAAAAAGAACCTGAGAAACAAAACTCACAAGCGCGCGTATCCTGAGACTCTAGAAAAGGTTTGTGCAGGCAAAAATGAAGGAGTTGAGCATGGGAGGTGAGAAGCAGTGTTTGATACCAGAGAAAAATGTGTTGATTGCTTAGTAGATTTTACGGTTTTCTGGGGGGATGTAGAAAAGAAAACTGGGAAACGAAAATATTATGCGACTTCACAATCAGCTGTTCAGACTAAAGATGGCTGGCTTTGTGCAAAATGCGCTGAAAGAAGGGGGAAGTGATGTGAGAACAGAAGAGGAGATTAAGAAGGCACTGAAAGAACTTAGAGAAAACAGAAAACGTGGATCATCACTTGCTGAGCGCCAGAATATTGCTGGGCACAGCGTTAAACAAGCCTTAGAATGGGCTCTTGAACAAACCGATACCTTACTAACATTTTAGCTCGCGCGCGCATTCTTTATCGTTTTGTGCTGTATCCTTAAATTTGTCAATGATAGCAACTGAAATGTTGAAGTTGTTCAACTATCCTTCGTTTGCGCGGGCGTAGGGCTAAATGCGACTCGTCGATTTTTAGGGTGATGAACACGTTGCCAGAATAGTTCATACAGAAAAAATGTTAGTAAAAAAGTAAATTATACTGCTCGATGGAAACAAAATTGAAGTCAAAAAATGTGCAGAAATATAGATACGACAAATCTGCATATTTAGCGGTGATTGGAAATTGTGGCGCATGCTATTATTGCGTCAATGCTTGCCCAGAAAAAGCCATAAGGGAGTCGAAGCCCCCGACTATAGATCACTCCAAATGCACAAGGTGCATGAAATGTGTTGAAGCTTGCCCACGATGGGTAATGCAGATAGTACATTAGCGTTTGAGGAACCTTGGGGCTCAGCCACGAAATATTTTGCGTGCGCAAGCAAAGTCTCTGCATCTTCAAGCGTCCCAACAACTTTAACAACGAATTCGTCGTTTTTTTGAGGAAGTAGCGCATCCATGCAAATAAGATGATAAATTTTATACATGCATGGACGTTAGAATCATGAATGAAAGAGATGAATTTGCTTTGGATATTTCTGAATGGAAATCCCGTCTGGAAAGGGAACGTGAGGAGAAAAACAGGTTTTTTATATTAGATCCTCGATCACCGATACCTCGTGAAGAACGTAGCGGTCTTGTTGGTAAGAGCCTCAGCTATTTTCCTTCAGATCCAAATTTGCGCTTTGAGTTGACACTTGACGAGCATAAGAAGAAAAAGAAGATAATAGTAGCAACTTCAAAAGATGAAGACCGAGAATTTATCCGTTGGGGAGAATTCAGATTTGAAGTTAACGGGAATCAATGTGTACTTCAGGCCTATAAGAGTGGCCGTGAAGAGGAAAGACTTTGGGTTCCTTTCAGAGATAAAACCTCAGGTAAGGAAACGTATGGTGCAGGTCGGTATCTTGATTTAGAACCGGAGAGACACCGTACCACTGAAGGAAAATGGATTCTCGATCTCAACAGAGGATATAATCCATGGTGTGCTTACAGTGAAGCATACACCTGTCCCTTCATTCCCCCAGAAAATTGGCTGGAAGTACCGATTAGAGCTGGTGAAAAAAGCTATCCTTTCAAAGTGAAATAGTGAAGTTGGATGGCAAAGGACATGATTTTTATTAGAACTTTATATATAAACGATTCTCATTGTCTTCACTTCGCATTCCTCTGAGCAGTCTTTTGCATCCCTTACTTTTTGGTTCCACAGGATAATCATATTATCTATGATTTCCAAAACACCATAGGCACATGATCTCATACGATCACCGCATCCAACACACTTGTCAGAGTCAATACTCACTCTAAACCCCTCTCGCCAAACCTTGTTCAACCCTTTAACAGATGGTGATGTCTACAACCGTAAGCTCAAGAGAAAGACTTAAGAACTACATTTTCTCCGTTTTTGGTCAGAGTAGAAGTAAAATGGCGAAGTGTGATATCTGTGGCAAGAATGGGAAGAATTTATCCTTGTTCAGTGCTAACCACAAGAAGCTGGGGCATGTCAAGGTGTGCTCAGAGTGTTGGGAGAAACTCTACGGTGAAAACGAATTTGTGGGGGGCAGCACAAGCTCAAGCAGCTCTTGCTCCACATGTGGATAGCGTGCGCAACAGGCCAAACTAGACAAATCAATATAGATGGCGTATCTGTACGAAAGTCGCAAGGCGTCGAACAGTCAATTCGACAAAGATCTGGGAGTAGAAGTGAATAAGACTTGTTATATTAGTGTGGATAAACATCAGAAAGAAAATCATATTAAATTACTTATTGGTACGATCCGTCAAGTCTTCTTTAGTGCTTTTTCAACTTCTTCTCGTATTGTGAAGCCTCCAATGTGAAGTATAGGCTCTTTCATTTCTGGGTCCACGCTCATTGTCGCAGTGCACGGGTAGCTGTGGTGAGCTTTTGCCACTGCATCGTAAAGGAGTTCCCTTTTTGTTTCTACCCCAATGATCTTTTTCTCCACATACCATGTGGACCCGCATGGAGCGCTTCGTCTAACAATCTTAGAATCTATAACCTCGTATTTGTCTCTTCTCGTAGTAGAGATTTCTAATGATGGCCTTCCAACTTTCAGTTCAGTTACAAACCTTGAGATTAATGGTTTGTCTGCTGCTGGTTTCAGGGAACAGAAAGGCTTTGGAAAAGCAGTTTCTAATCCCAGTTCTTGACATCTTTCTTCCACCTGCTTTCTTAAGCCTAACGGGACTTCAATGAAGTCTTCTATTGGTACCACTAGCCCTTTTACCCCGACTTTTTGTATATGATGCGGCAACTCCAATAACAGGTCTTTATGCAGCCCTGACGCTACGCATAGATCGGCCTTCGGAATTTTCTTGGGCATGTATTTTTCTGGTTCGTCAATAAAAGCTGGAAGTTCAGATGGGTCCTGCAACTGCATTGCCGCACGAATGTGACGAACATAGCTGTACACGTCATATTTGCAGGAGTCGCAGTAGAGGTCACAGGATTTACAGAAACTTGGGTCGTTTATCAAATTCCTTATCACTCGTTCTGCAAACTCCCCACTGTAAATAAAGACTAACGTTAGTATCTCTTCGCCACTAGCTGACTTCAAACCCAACCCTCAGGAACCTATTCAATAACTGTTGCCACTTGGCTCTGTAAAAAGATATATCCAACTGTGCCTTTGTCATATTTCAAAAGGTGTCCTTTCTCAAAGGGACCATGCATGCCAAGAATGAAGACTTCAATTGTCACAATTTTCAACCGTCACGGTTTTTCTTAAAAACCATATGCGCGCGCTCAACGCCTGAGTAGTGCTAGAGTCATCAGAAATAAAAGGAGTTCACTACAATATTATGGCGGGCCCGTGGGGATTTGAACCCCAGAACTCCGGCTTTCACCCTTTTCTTGACCGGAGGCTTACACACATCCTAGTGATGTTCGGTGCCTTAATCCTGACTGGGCAACGGGCCCTTATTTGAGAGACTTGCTGTTAAGATTAAGGGTGTTGTGTTAGGATTCAATTAGTTCTTGATTTAGCCACCATGCTTTCTTTTTTCCCATTTTGGCACCAGAGTAATATTGGACTACCGCTTTTCCAAGTTGTAGTTTAGATGTTTTTTGGATTTTCCTTAACCTGTTGAGGATGAGCCAGCGATTTGTACCTAGATGCTCAGCTAATTCGGGGGTTGTTGCACCTTTGTAGTGAATAAGATAGTCTATA
>JAUWDF010000203.1 GCA_030608925.1 Candidatus Bathyarchaeota archaeon
TTATCAAAAAATACTAATCTTTGCTGCAAAGCGAGAGAAAGCCACCTTTGAGTATTATAACTCTTTGACAAAAGGACTTGAGGACACACACGCTGGAAAGATATTCTCAAAACTAGCCCAGGAAGAACTACGACATAAAAACAAGCTTGAAAGAGAATATGATGAATATATACTATGGCAAGCATGATGAAAGTCGCGAAGATGCACATGCTACGCGTGTTTTAACCAACTGATCCCTAGTAGTTACGTGGAATACCTATTATTCTCCGTAATAGTATGGGCGTTTAATGTATCCAAAGGCTTTTGTTGCAGCCACTATACCCTGGCCAGCTGCGGTTCCAATTTGCTTCACTTCCAAGGTTGTAACATCTCCAGCTGCAAAGACGCCTGGAATGTTTGTACTTTGTTTTGAATCCACAATTATGTAGTTTCCCGCATCAACTTCAATGCCTGCTTTTCTGAACAGAGTTGAATTTGGTATTTCCCCAATTTGGATGAAAACTCCGTCTACATCCTCTTCTCTCAGCTCTCCAGTTTTCTTGTTTTCTAATATCACACTCTTCACAATGCCGTTTCCCTTGATTTCTCTGACTACAGTCTCCAAGACGAAATCAACATTATTTCTTCTCAAACCATCCGTGTAAGCTTCTTCAGCTCTTAATTGCCCCTTTCTATGCACTAATCTAACATGAGCCGCAACATTGGAGAGATAATTCGCAGATGATGCAGCTGAATTCCCACCTCCCACCACAACTACAGTTTTATCTTTGAAGAAAGCACCATCACATATTGCGCAGTAACTGACACCCCGTCCCTGAAACTCCTTTTCCCCTGGTATGTTTAGCATTCGATAATGGGTTCCGGAAGCAGCAATTATGGAAGTTGCGGAATACTCATCTTTGTCTGTTCTCACTTTCTTCTTTATGCCTTTAAGATCAAGCGACAACACTCTCTCTAATTGCTTAATTCTTGCCCCGAATCTTTCACAATGTTTAGTCATCTTCTCAGCAAGCTCTATTCCACTGATACTTTCAAAACCAGGATAGTTCTCAACCAAAGGTGAAATTGCCGCCTCTCCACCTGGAGTTTTCCCTTCAAAGATCACGGTCTTCAATTTACTTCTACCAGCATAGATTCCAGCGGCTAACCCTGCAGGACCAGCGCCAATGATAATCAGATCCCAGTGTTCCAATTCCTATCGTCGTAAGCTACTGAGTGGTCAATTAATAAAGTCATTGGAGTTTGCAATTGGTGTGCACAGTTCTCGTGCGGGGTCAGAAAAAACTTTATTAGGATACTTTAAGTCTTAGCTAGAACTACATACGGATAAAGGATCCGTTGGAATGTAACCTTTAAGGTTGAACCGCAAACATGGGAATGTAAATGAGCTATAAGTATATCGCTAAAGCTTGGGAAAAACCCGATGAATCTTTTGTCAAAGATCTTATGTGGCAAAGATTCATTGAATGGCGTAAGACCCCTACAATTCTTAGGATTGAAAAACCAACAAGACTCGACAGAGCCCGAAAACTAGGATACAAAGCTAAACAAGGATTTGTAATGGCAAGAATCAGAATAAGGCGAGGAGGCCTAAACAGACCAAGACCCAGATCAGGTAGAAAACCAAAGCGCATGGGATCTGCAAAGTACAAACATGGCATGAGTCTAATGCTAATCGCAGAAGGAAGAGCTGCAAGGAGGTTTCCAAACTTAGAGGTTCTGAATTCCTATTGGGTCGGTGAGGATGGCAGATTCAAATGGTTCGAAATAATCATGGTTGACCCCGCTCACCCCTCTATTAAAGCAGATAAGGACATAAATTGGATCTGCGGCAAAAATCACAAAGGAAGAGTTTCTCGAGGTCTGACAAGCTCAGGAAAGAAAGTGAGGGGACTCCGACACAAAGGCAAAGGAGCAGAAAAAGTAAGATAAAACTAGGAAAGCCATTTTGGACCGTAAAAAGTCTCAAAAGAGATTTTTTTTGGACAGACATTGTAGCCTTAGCATGATTAATAGATTTAGTGATAACTTTGTGCTTGTGAGATTATCTCCCTTAAAGTATCAGGAATGTATAGCGCGCGCAAATCTCAAGGGCAATACACGAGTGTAGCCACAGCACAACCGTAGTTACCCATAGGAACGCGTAGAACCTCTATTCTATATCTCAATGGTGTAACAAGTATTCCTCTAATCTCCGCCATTTCCTTGATTTTTCCATCCAGAGTTTCTTTCAAAGCTTTTTTGTCCATGTATCCATGAGCTTCAGCAACAATGCCAAACTCTCCACTCTTTTCCCAAGTCCAAGCAATCCCTGCACCGATGTTTACTCCTTCCTCTCCATCCATACGCGCAGCAACCACGAAAGTTATTGATCCTGCAGGTATCTTGCGCCATTTTCTCTCTTTGCATCCTGGAGGTAGTATTGAACTGACTGGCACTATGTTGCATTGGGAGATACCTGCATTTTTCAACGCAAGGTCAAAAGCATTGAGTCGAGAAACGGGACTAATTGCCCTGGCACTTGTCACAAAGAACTCCTTTGGAATCATTTTATAGTTCTATACCTCGCTGTTGCTGAAGCGATCAAAAGCATTATATAAATTAATTACGGCTTACTTTTGCGGATTCCTTTTTCCACACTTTCTGCAATTGAGTTTCCAATTAGAGTCCACTTCCTATCCTATCCGAGAATCTCCCCACATTTAGGGGAAACATCCTCAAAAGTGACAAGCCATAGAAATCTCTATGAGGTCTAATCCTCAATTCTCTCTAAAACTCTTCATATAGTTGAGTTTGGATGATCAATCTTTGACAATGTGGATATTAATTCGATGCGCGCGCAGACAGTACGTAAATAACTTTATTAGTTCTCAAACAAAGTTTTGAATCTTATCCTCGTTTGAGCGGAAGACAAAAGAAAATGGTTTCTTG
>JAUWDF010000139.1 GCA_030608925.1 Candidatus Bathyarchaeota archaeon
AGCCTCTTCAGCCCCCAAACTCCACAAGCCTTTGAAACTTCCGCTGAACACATCATCTCAGTCCGGGGTCTAGTCAAGAACTACAGTCTAGGGCAAACCACAGTTTATGCCCTAAGAGGAGTCGACCTTGATATCGAAGAGGGCGAATTTGTGGCAATAGTTGGCAATTCCGGAGCTGGAAAAACCACTCTCCTAAATTGCATGGCTGGATTAGATGAACCGGATTTTGGGGTTGTTTTTTTCAAAGGAGAAGATCTCCATCAATTAGGTGATTCAGAAAAGTCGAAAGCCAGGTTGTTAGATATGGGCTTCATCTTCCAAAGCTATGCGTTACTGCCCCACTTCGACACTCGTGAGAACGTAGCCTTACCTGCCGATCTCGCAGGGTTAAGCAAAGACTTGAAAAACAGAATAGAAGAACTTCTCGAAGGCGTTGGAATAAGCAAACAAGCCAAGCAGTACCCCGCTCAGTTAAGCGGTGGACAGATGCAACGCGTGGCTGTCGCTCGTGCGCTGACCAATCGTCCTGCAGTGATATTCGCAGACGAACCAACCGGTGACTTGGACTCAGCAACTGGGAAACAAGTCATGGATCTGCTCAGTAAATTCCATGAAGAAACAAAAACCACAGTCGTTGTTATCACACATGAGCAAGACACCGCTGACTATGCGGAAAGGCAAATCATGATGGAGGATGGCAAAATCACCAGTTTAGGTAGCACCAAAGGCAGTCCACTGAGAAAAAAAGTCGAACCAAGCTTTCCTCGCGAGGAAAGGACCAACGGAAAACCAGGGCAATACTCAAAGCTTCTCTTGTCCGCCTTCGCTGCCCAAGTAGCATTAGCTGTTTTAACTTTTATTATGCTCTTTCAGATTGACCAAATAGTCCACGGTACGCTATATTCTCACGGATTGCAGTTCAGCGATACATGGGCTCTTCCTTACTGGACTTTCCACAGATTCGCACTTGGGATGCTGCTGCTCATTATCGGTCTGAACGCCATCCTGACAGCAATCATCATGCACCGTCGGCGATATCAGTAGTGAATCCATGCTTGCCAACTTCTGATTCTTTCCGGAAACCCTCATGTCTCGCCCGTCCGCGCGCACGGGGATTAAACTTCTTGATCTGCGTGAGAATAGATTCAATCTTGACTTGTTAGGTATCGAAATTCAGGTCTTGATTTGCTGGATTATGTCTTCGTATTTTTTTAGATGAAGGTTTTTGTTCTTTGCAATGTAGAGTTTACCTAGACCTTTTTCCGCAAGGTCTCCGATGAACAAATAGAAGGGCTCATTTACTGTTTCGCCTTCTACCTTGGCTTTGCTTTTAATGTTGTCAATTGTGAATGTGGGTAAAACTGAATCCATGTGACCACATATGATTATTTTTCCACCCGTCATGTAAGCTCCAGCTCTATCCTTTGCGTTTCCGCGTACAATTATTCCTCCATCCTTCATGTGAATTCCAACAAACTGGTCAACGTCGCCATCTACTTTAACCAACCCATTTTTCATGTATGATCCAACCTCTGTTCCAGCGTTTCCCCTAATATGGATGGTTCCTCCTCTCATGCCTCGAGTACTTCCCCAGTACGGAGCACCAACGTAATTACCCGCATCCCTTTTCACTTCGATTTTTCCTCCCGTCATTCCAGAGCCAACCCAAGACCCCGCTCCGCCTTTGACGATTATTTCTCCTCCTTTCATTTCTTCACCCAAATGCATTCCAACACTGTTTTCGATTATTATCTTTCCTTCAGTCATGTTTGTCCCTATTCTTTGGGCCTCGGAAAGATCTCCGTGGAGACTAATTGTAACATCTTCAGGTGTTTTCCCCAAAGTTCCTTCAATTTGGAAGAACTCTTTCATTGATCTTCTTCGGTTTCCTTCCCACAGAGTAAGTTTGCTGATTTCATCGATAGTTTTACCTGCAAACGTGTCGGAGCAGATGTTCTCAGCATTTAGAGGTACCTTCAATCCCTTTTCTAAGTGTAATGATAGAGGCAATCTTTCACCTCACTTGGTGAATGCCAGATGAAGAACAATCGGTGTTTTATAAGCTTTAAAGTTTAAGCAGTGTCGTAAAAATTTAGAGTAATCCAGTCCGCGTACAACAAAATAAACTAACACTATGATGAATGAGATTACTCCTTATAATTTCTAATGATTTATTTGAAATTAAATCCTTGAAATCTTTTGCGCGCGCGAGTAATTGACAATGGACTTGTTTCCATGGTTTTGCATAAATTTGTATTGCAATTCCCTTTGCAGAACCTAAAAATTTCTGGCATTCATTCATTTCCATATGACACCTTTCATTAAATGTGCATGCATGCTCTAGTTCTTTTTTATCGTATTTTCCCTCCTATTAACGCGCACTCTCAGGTTGCTGTATCCTGTCACCGGAGCCGACTCGGAGACAAGTCAATTTTGGTGACAAATGGAGCCAAATGGTGACCGTCAATTTAATGGACTTTTTTGGTCTGGATACAGGGTGGTGACAGGTGGAGTCAGGTGGTGACAGCGCGCGCATATGGAAATCCGAATGATTTTACACCATCGAAAAGGTTTTGCAATAAACCCTGTGCGCGCGCGAAAAAAAGCTAAAAATTAAAAGAATAAACTATCATAGTATGCGCGCATTCTAAATACTTGCTTTTATTGAGATGGGTTTCTGGTTAGGGCTGAAGTTTTGTGGCACTATGTAGTTTTCATATTGGACTGTGTAGTATTCTTCGAATATTTTCTGTAGTTCTGGCTCAGCGTCTAAGAGACTTTCGGATGCTTCTATGTTGACCCAGTATATTTTTCCATTAACAGTGTTCACGACTTTACCATTCTTCACAACGAGCTCTCCATCCTTTATGGTGTAAGCAGCGTTCTTGAAGGCACGCCTTATGGTTTTTGGCTGCTTTGATAATTCTGTTTTTTCCGGATTCAAATCATATATAGCAACGTCTGCGTCTGCACCAATTCCCAAATGTCCTTTATTTGTCAAGCCTAAGGCTTTTGCTTGACCAGCTCTAGTAACTATTGCGATCTCTTGAAGTGAATACTCCCTGTCTAATCCTGAGAGCAATGTTTTGCGTTTTGCTCTTCTACTGATTTTTTCTATTACAGCATCTCTTGCTTCACGACTCATTAGCCACGATATAATTCTAGGATATGCTGTAAAGGGACCTGCATTAGGATGATCAGTGGTGAGGAGAACTTTCCAGGGGTCCTTTATCTGCAATGCAAGTTCTAGTCCGATTGTCCATTGAATTGCATTGACATAGTTCTTTCGCTTGTATTGGAAAGGCACTATTCCAGAGCTGGTTTCAGTTTCCACATCATTGTTTACCCATTTGTTACCGCTTAGTTGGTGTAATATAAATTGGAAGGGTCCGTCAGCTGTCATGGTTGTTGTCTTGGTGAAAACGATTTGACCTAAATCTAGAGTGACGTGGCTGTGGGAGTTGACGTACTTGGAGATTTCTTCAGCTCCTGATCTAAAGGTGTGCCAGTTTTCCCCTTTGAAGGCACTGAATTGACAGTGAGTCAGATGGATAACTGGATTTCCATCAGTTGCTAAGTTTTCTACACATTTTAAAGTTTCTAAAGTGGTAGTGTAGTTGCCTGGTTTACCTAGGTTGTTCGCGTGGACATGAATT
>JAUWDF010000099.1 GCA_030608925.1 Candidatus Bathyarchaeota archaeon
ATTTCAATCTGGTCAAGGGCTTCCAGCGCTGAAGTAAATGTTTGGTCAGCTAATTTGTAATCACTACTCCTTTTTGAGAGACGAGATTGTAAAGCTAGAACTCGAGGGTGATTTGGTGCAAGTTCAAATGCCTTTGTTAGGTGATTGGCTGATGACACTTCCTCATCATGTTCCAAAGCAATCTCAGCAAGAAGGCAGAAATATGGGGCAGCAATGGGAGAAATGTGTTTAACGTCAGGATCGGTTTTTTTCTCGTCTGTGCTAGCGCCCTCCTGGATTGTTTCAATAGTTGATTGGTTTTCTAAAATGGATATTGCATAATCGTGTTGGAGCAAGGCGCGGGCGAGTTCAGCAGCTAATGCTCTAGCTGCAAGAGCATCCGATGATTGGGGCTCACCGAGGTGCATAGCCACCAATTCCTCCGCTTTGGAGAGTGCTTTTGTTATATTCCCAGTTTTTCGATAGAAAAGCGCCATCTTCTCATGGAGTATTTTATTTTCAGGATGCACATTTAATGCGTGCTCCAAGGAAGCTTCAGCCGCTTGGGGGCGTTCAAGCAACACTAGCAAATCTGTTTTTTCGATAAGTAAGTCGATAGATTCAGGTTCAAGAGCACAAGCTTTATCAAGTGTTTCTAATGCTCTATCGAATTGGTTTATGGATTTATATGAGAGAGCCAATTGTTTCAGGAATTCTGGTTTGGGTTCAGATAATTTCTCCAAACCTAGTTCTAAACAAGCGATGGCGTTGATAAAATCACCTAATTGGTTTAACCCCTCGGCTGCATCTAGCAAATCATATGCATCAGGATTCTCTGTCGTAAGGATCTTCCGGTAAGTGTGTGCTGCAGCCTTTTCTTCTCCGGCGAGCGATTGCACATTCCCAAGTTGAACAAGGAGAGCGGGTTGATTTGGTGAAAGCTCGAGTGCTCTAGTGAGTGCTGGAATGGCATCTGTAGTTTTTTGGAGCTTCGTTAGTATGTTGGCATACCAAATAAGCGTCTCAACATCATCTGGAGCAAGCTGCTTTGCAGTGTGAGCAACCTTGAGTGCTTCTTTTGTTAAATCTGCTGCGGTAAAGGCTTCAGTCAGTGTCCTGAAAATTTCTGGATTTTGCGGGTCGGCTTGAGCAGCCTCCTGAAGTGATGCGATTGCAATATCGGGTTTTTCAAGTGCTAAAGCCGTGCGACCGAAACCGTGTAAGATGCGACTCATCCATTCAATTTCATCCATCAAGGGTGACTCAAGCACCTGTGAATATGTGTCCATCGCATCTTCAGCTTCGCCATTAGCAAGAAGGGCTTCAGCTAACAATGCTCTAATTATTGGATCAGAAGGAGCGATATTTGCTGCTTTTGTTAATGCCCGGACAGCTTCATTTGGCTGAGTTTTAACTTCGAGAAGGGCACGTCCATAATCTAGGTTAGGACCAAGTTCATCTTCCTCAGCTTGTACAGCGATAACAAGAGGGGGGATTGCATTTGAATAATCACCTAATGAAAGAAGGGTTTGTGCATAACTGTAAGCAAGACCTTGATATGCAGGATATTTTCTGTATGCATTTTCTAATACCTGAAGAGCTTCCGTTTGATATCCAAGCTCTAGGAGAGTTTCTCCGAGTTTTAGTGAAACCTTCGGGGCAATCTGGTTTGTAACGCTTGAAGCCTGTTTGTCAGTGGGGGAATTTTTAGCGGAGTGTGTGTCAATTTTCAATTGATTGTCAATCAACAATTGATGTGCTTCTTTAAGCACAGGTAACGCTTGGGAAATTTCACCATCTTCGAGATATTTTTCTGCAAGGGCTAATTTGATCGAGGGATCTAATGGTACTGCATAGGAAGCGGAGCGTAATATTTCTAACGCTTTTTCTGGGTGATTTGTTTTTTCTTGAGTACGCGCTAATGCCATCCAAGGGGCAGCCTCATGAGGTGAATATTGTGTTGCTTGATCAAGATGGCCAAGGGCTTCTTCAGTTTTTCCAAGTGCTATATAGGCTTCGCCTAACATGGCGTGAGTGATTCCATCTTGTTCGTCCTCTAGGAGTAAAGAATTACATATTTCTATCGTTTTTTCAGGTTGTTCGGCGAATAGATATGCTTTTGCCAAGGCAATTTGGTCTTTCTTATTAGGCCAAGTAGTTTCTGGACCTGGCGAGAATCGATTGTCCAGCAACGCAACCCTTTCCATAACGACTGCATCCCAATCTCCAGATTCTTCAAGACAAGTGATCAGCTGACGACGAAGATTTTTATTGTCTGGTGAAAGTGATACAGCAACATAAGCTGCCTCTGTAGCACTAGAAGGATCGCCAGTTGCTATCAGTGCTTGCGCATGTAGATCAAGCAATTCGATATCATTAGGTCGGAATGAAAGTGCAATTCTTGTAGCCTTCACAACCTCAGGATGAAGCGAAAGGTCGGAGAGAAGTTTCACCATTGCGGAGTTTGTTTGTGTGTATGTGCGGGGCGAGTGAGCTTTTTCAGGAATATCCGTGGTTGTTTCAGGAGGCCAATTCTCGAATTTTTGAAAAGCCATTTTAGCGAATGATTTGGCGAGGTTGGAATTTCCCTCATCATTCGCTAGCCGGGCAGCTGCAATCAAGTGCGATGGATGGCTATTCTCCATATCTTGCATTTCGGTTTCAGGTATTAAAGCCATTGCATCGGCGGGATTTCCGCTTTCAATCAGTGCGATTAATAATTCTGGAAGTGGTGCTACAGTTTGACTGTGTTTGGGAGATGAACCTCTTTCTCCACATCTCTGCCAAATTGATAACGCATTTTCAATATCTCCTTTTTCTACTTCAGCACCTGCCAATTGAGCTGCGATTTCAGATCGAAGTTGGTTGACCGATTGTAAAGCCTGAGACTGTAAAGTGATTGTTTCAGAGTGGAGATTTGCGATTGAGTTAATCTCAGAGTGGAGTAGAACCTCAGATAAAAAATTGACTTGCTCAATAATGTGGGCATTAGGCCGAACATCTTTGGGTGTGTTTTGGGATGGTATAAACTGCTTAGCTAGGCTGGTTGCGAAGTCAGGACGTTGAAGATATAAATTTCGGAGGAAAAGATTGCTATTTTGAAGAGATAGATCCTTGAGTAGGTCACTCAAAACTTTTTCCTGCTCGTGAATTGGCAGTGGGTTAGATAATACTGCGTGGATAACAAAATTACATATCTCGTTAATATTTGCGGTTGTTTCTAAAATGGATTGTAGGGGCGATAGCGGATCAGGAGCAAATCCGTAAAAGCAAGCCAGAGCAGACCGAGAAAATTCACCAGATTTTGAAAGCAAATGCATTGGTAAATCATTCCATGATCCACTCTCCTGTGCGTGTTTTACTTGCTTTAGAGCAAATAAACCTGCTTGAGCGAGCTTGTTGGTCTCATTTATATGTTGTTCCCCCACAATTTGAGAATCCAAAGGTAAATCGGTCATTTCTAATAATTTCGGGTCCTCAAGAACCTCGGAGAGTGGACCTGCGTAACCAAGAGCAAGTAAAGATAAGTTAGCTGGGGTCCATCGATCAGGAGCGGATCCAAGAATCTCAATTGCATGATCAGATAATTCTGAATCCTGTAAGCATTTCCAAACTAAAGGATCCTGCCGGAGTGCAGAGAGCACCCAGGATTGAGTATCTTCCGATAAAATATTTCTCAGTTTTTTGATGAAAAAGGAAATTCCTGTCATCATCACACCCTATCAATAGACTAAATGTACTCTAAGGCCAATATACAAGATACGATCATTAATGCAACCCCAAGAAGAGTGAGAAAAACGCCTATGCCCGCGGTTGTTTTGATCAATTCATTAGTAGCGGTTAGTAACACAGACGCATTTCCAACCAATCCAGCTACTTCCTCAGCAAACCCTTTTTGGGCTAGACGTGTTGATTGTTTGGCTAATGTTCTAATTTCCTTGCTTCCTGAACGTAAGATCAAAATTACTATGCCAAAGACGAATGAGATACAACCCGCAATAAACAAGGCGACAATCATAACAATAAACATTTCTTGCAATAAATTATCTGAAATCATGGTTGGCTCCTCAAGGTTTAGAGGCTCTTTGAAGTGGAAATTCGCAAACGAGATCGTTTTCTTGAGAGATGAGACTTTTCCAATCTTGAATGATTGATATTAAATTCATATCCGTGCGGATGTGGGTCGGAATCAATGCAAGAATTTTGCTGATGTCAGTATCGGCAGTTATGTTATTAGTCCGTTGACATAAATGTTTTAGTAGATCTGTTTGATAGTCAATACCAGTTAAGTATGACCCACCAGATAAGTATGGATCATTAACAGAAGTGGAAGTGATGATTGTTTCTGACCCGTTAACTTGGTTGGAGAAGTGAACTACTTCTTTTACAGCGGTTGAATCCAATAGAACATAACCATGCCACCAAATTTTTTCTTG
>JAUWDF010000043.1 GCA_030608925.1 Candidatus Bathyarchaeota archaeon
ATTCTCCACCCTCTCCCTGAAAAGCTCCGTGTTTTCCCGTATGAAATCGTCGATTGAATCTTGAATCAAATTATAATCCTGAGATGATATTGTACTATTTATAAACTCGTGAGTTTGCTCGAAGTTTTCTCTCCAATTGAACTTCAATGTGGCAACGCTGCCAAACACGGCTATAGTCCTATTTGTTTCCGTTTGTGAATGAAATTCCGCAATGATCTTTGCTATCTTGTCAAGCAATTTTTTGTCTACTTTTCCTGCTTGTAAAAGCTTGCTCATCATCGTTTCATGAGGCATCCTCACCATCTTCACAGCATATTCGACTATTTCTCCTTCACCTTTAATCCTGAAAACATCGGATTTGTTTATTGGAACAACTTCGAGGTACATTTCATGGCACAGTCTCCTGTTCAGCTCTAACTCCCGTTCACAATAATATCTCCTCTTGTCCAGAGTTGTGAAGTTTAAAAATCCAAGATTTACAGCTTTCTTCACTTTATAGGCAAATCTCTTCGTTAGAAAAATGAATGAGATATGTGTCTGTATGCATTGGATTTGACCAGGTTCTCCGTCATAAGTATCTGGGTTCATGAGAGCTTTTACTATTTGATCCTGCATTGAAAACCTTCTAAGCTTCGTTTCAGCAACGACTATTAAGAATTCAACATCTACCTTTCCTTAATATTTTTTACACGACCTATATCCTTTCAGAGACCTTTTTGGTAGTAGTATTGGAATACTCAGTCAATCAAAAGCTGCTATCGACTAGGCAATATGTAATTAACATGGGAATATGTCGTAATACTCGATCGCGACATGATATGATTGTACTCCTAGTAATAGTAGGGGGAGTGCAAGTTCCTGACGCTTTTCTTTTCTGAAGAGAAGGGAGAAAGAGAAGCATAATCCCCTGAACTTACACTCTGATAATAAGTCTAACGTGACTTAGTAATTAAGGAATGCAGTAAGAATTCTCTATGAACCCTGCTAAGGTCCTAACCTTGTTCGTTTACATGAGTAAAGACTTTAATGCACTTATTAACAAATAGCAGCTAAATTGATGGAATGGAGTAGCCTAGTATTGTCAACTTTCAGAGTGAAGGATCAAGAATTATCCTCTAAAGGTCTTCTTTTAGAAGAATGGGCATCCATGCACATGCCTGTGCTCAACCGAATTAGAAAGCGATTTGAAAAAGAGAAGGTGCTCGAAGGAATACAATTGGGAGCATCACTTCATGTTACTAAGGAAACTGCTGTTTTGATAAACACCTTGAAGGCCGGTGGTGCGACAATAGCTTTGTGTGGATCTAACCCTCTCTCGACTCAAGACGAGGTTGCAGCGTCCTTGGCAATGCACGGCGTAAATGTTTACGCATGGAGGGGACAGACAAATGAGGAGTACTACTGGTGTATTGACAAGGTTATGTATCATAAACCTTTCATAACAATTGACGATGGCGCTTACTTGGTGGGTACGATCCACTCGAAACGACCGGAGATAATTCCTGATCTTAAAGGAGGAACTGAAGAAACCACAACTGGTGTTGTTCGCTTACGGGCAATGGCTAAATCTGGAAACCTAAAATATCCGATTGTAGCTGTGAATGATGCTTATACAAAGTTCCTTTTTGATAATCGATATGGAACTGGGCAAAGTACAATTGACGGAATTTTGAGAGCAACCAGTATTTTGCTTGCTGGAAAGAACTTTATAATCGCAGGGTATGGATGGTGCGGTCGTGGATTGGCACTAAGAGCAAGAGGTTTGGGTGCGAATGTTATCGTATCAGAAATAAATGCAACTAGAGCGCTAGAGGCTGTTATGGATGGCTTCCGTGTAATGCCAATGTCGAAAGCTGTAAAAATCGGGGATATTTTTGTTACAGTTACTGGAAATACCAGTGTGATTCGAAAAGAACACATGATGGAGATGAAAAACGGTGCAATTCTCGCTAATAGTGGTCATTTCAATGTGGAAATAGATATCCCAGGACTCGAAAGCATGGCAGACACGAAAAGGACGATTCGTTCAAATATGGATGAGTACAAGTTGCATGACGGTAGAAAACTCTACCTACTGGGAGAAGGTAGGTTGATAAACCTCGCTGCAGCTGAAGGGCACCCTTCTGAAGTTATGGACATGTCCTTCGCGAATCAAGCTTTGTGCATAGAATACTTAATCAAGAAGCCCAAAATGAAGCCTAATGTGTACAGTGTTCCCAAGGAAATAGATGAACTGGTAGCGACCTTAAAACTGAAAGCAATGAAAGTGGAAATTGACCATCTAACTATTGAACAGAAAGAATATCTCACTAGCTGGGAAGCTGGTACAATCTAGACTAATCAACGAACTAATCTTAGTTGACAGACTCCAAAGGTTTTCATGTCATAAAATAAGAGAGTATGATTCGATTTACAATGAAAGATGAATTCCGCAACCGGAAATTAACTGATAATAAATCCTAGGGACTTAATTTCACTTTGAAAAGACAAAACTCGTGAGAGATCACTCACTTTGATGGGTAAAGCTTATAACAACAACTAGCGTAAAAATGGCTACATTGTGGTGATAACATGGTTAGTAAGGATCAAGGGATTGGCGGGCTGATTTTCCTGATTTGCGTGATTATAGCAATTGGCTACACGCTAGGACTCTTCTGGTTCGGAGATGCGCTTGGTTCAAATTGGTCTATCGCCTTTTGGCTCATCGCTATTCCTGTCTATTTAGCCTTTATACTAATTCTCGGTATAGGGGCATGGATAGGTTGGACAATGGCAACGACTCCACCCCCAAAACCAATCGAAGAACTAGAAGCTGAAGAGAAGAAAGAAGAAGAGAAGAAAGAAGAGCAAAAAGAAGAATAGCTTCGCAGACGAAGCGTTTTCTCTTCTCCTGCAAAACGCATGGAGTAGTTTTTTTCTATGAATAAAGTTAAGACTATGGTGCTATGCGGGGGTGAAGGGAAGAGGCTTCGACCTATTACATTTTATATTCAGAAGACTATGATTCCTATCGGATATTCTGAAAAACCTCTCTTGGAGTATATTGTACGTCTTCTTAAGTTCCACAAATTAACAGACATTACGTTTCTGGTCGACTATAAAGCTCAACAAATAAGTAATTTCTTTGATGATGGAGCCCGATTTGGCGTATCGATACAATACATCCAGGACAACAAGTTGTTAAAAGGAACAGGAGGTTCCGTGATCAACGCCTATCACCAAAAAGCATTCGATGAGAATGATACTATACTCATCTTTTATGGTGATATAATAACCAACATAAATCTAACAGAGTTGATTGGATTTCACATGGAGAGAGGTGCTATGGCAACTATGGCAATTTCTTCAGGGTTTGAAGTCCGAGTAGGCGTGGCAAACCTTAGCGAAACAAGTGAAATTCAAGGATTTATTGAGAAACCCAAGCTTGAAAAGCCTGTAAGTATAGGAATCCTAGCTTTTAATGGCAAAGTCATTAGGGAAGTGGAGGATCTTGCTCGTCATAAAGAAAAAGTAGATTTGATGGGAGACTTTATACCACATCTGATTAAATTAGGCAAACCTGTATATGGATTTGAGTGCGAAGACTTTTGGTATGATGTTGGGAGCATTGAAGCATATGAAAAGCTGGACCATGACAAAGTAAAAAGCACAATGTCCTTTTTGTTCTAACCTTGCTTTAAACTCAGAAGTTATAAAGGCTCGTTTGAGGGATATTCTCTTTGGGAGATTGATATGCCGGCTTCAACTTTGGTTCCACCTTATGCAATAAAAGGTAATGGAAGGAAGAAATGTTTTTCCGAGGATGTCGAACTCGCAGCAATCGTGTGCTTGGCTGAAGCAGAACGAAAAAAGAAACCTGGCCTCTTTGGTGCGGGTGAAGCGGAGGCTTTAGCCTTTCTCTCGAAGCTTCATTATCCCCTATGGGTGATTCCTCACGATGGGATGAGTTTTCTTATAGATGGGATGAATATCCATGAAAATAAAATTTTATACTCTAAACCACCAGATATAGAAGCTTTTGTCGAGCATCTGAGAAGAAGTAGCAACGTTCAGGAGTTGTACCGCAGTGCGCTAAGAAGCCACGGTGAAACTTTTTCCGATTTCTTATCCCAAATTGAAATATCAGTACGTGGATTCATTGCAGACCAAAAGCTTTTGTCTGATGTTGGAAATTTCAGTCATGAAATTGCCACCAAAACCGCTGACTCATCTGAGCTTAAGTCACTAATTCCAGCGCAAGTCAATGAAAAAAGAGCGGTTGATATCTGCAGTAGGGTTGTCGAGCATCTACAAAGGCTGGAATCTGAGATAAAGGGTTTTCAGTTTGCGATTGACACCGCAAACAAAGAGACAAAGAGACACGTTGGGAAACTTCAAACAGAGGCGAGACACATTCGTGAAGAATATAATCTCAAGGTTTCTGATGCGAGAGTAGAAGTTGACAAAACTAAGGAAAAACTAGAACAGGAACGGGACGAGAAAATTCAAAAAATCGTCAAAATCCATCAAAAGCAAGTAAACTCGAGACTTGTGGAGAGGAGGAGATGGAACCGAGAACTGTTGAAACTTGAACAAAACAGAAGCGAATTTGAAAAAAGGAGGGAATTGCGGAAACAAAAAGGCGATGAGATTGGGGAGACTCGCTGGAATGCACGGCTAAGAGACGTTAAAAACGGAATCGCTATAGCAAGGGGGAAAATAAAATCTCTCTCAGACTTCATCCAGAGAAGCAACAAGGAAACCGAGAAGACCAAGAAGAACCTACGTGACACCTATCAGAAACTCATGGATGAGGAAGAAAAAAAAGTAACAGAACTAGAAAACCTTCGCACTACGGAACTTGGAAAGAAAGATCTAGAGATAGATGAGCTCCAAGAGGAGACATTAGCGATAGTTGGGAAGATTGAACAACTAATTGAACGGAAAAATGAACGTACCCTCGTAATTAAACAAGGTTCTATTCCATGGAAAACACGAACTCCAATCCTATTCTATTTACCCTTCTACTTGATTAGGTACAAGAATGGTCAAAAGGATAGATACCGTATTGTACCCCCAGTAATTGCTCAAGAGAACATTGGCCTCATTAAGAAAATCCGGAATAAATTAAGAAGATACAGTCTTCAATCAAAGATGAATACTCTTCTGAAACCTCGATCAAAAAATCTGAAGATATTGCTTGATCACTTCGAGAAAAAGATGTTAGAAAACGATGAAATGCAGAAAACCGTGAATAATGTGGGGAATTCAAGAAATTTGTTAACTTTTGAGTCTTTCGAAGAAAAAATTAAGAAAGGAATGGAAGATCTTGAAGCTGATAGATGGATAAAATCTGAAGAGAAAGCTGCTATATTAAAGACATATTTGGCAAAAAACAACATTAACAACGGTTAATAATTCAATACTTGTTTTCTATTTAGAGAGTATAAAAGTGTTGGATGACAAAGCAATCGAACGTAAACTTCTACTCAAGCGAGTCTATTCAAGAACTAAACTTCTTGAAATGGGAAAGAATCTATCTATCCCCTACTTTAACGAATTTCACAGCAAATGGGATATCGATGATGAAAGAGCAGCCTTAGAAATTGGAATGCATGTAGATGATGAGCAACTCATAAACATATTCAAAATTTATGAACCTAGAAAATGGGAAGCGTTCAGAGGACAACACTACACTTTCGAAAACGGCAAACTCCTGCTAGAAGGATCAGGGAAAATAATTCGAGCTGCAATTGCACAAATCAAACGAAAATACGGAAAAAAATCGATACCAATCCTGAGACACTTAGCCAGCTCTGGGAAAAGTCTCAACCTAAGAGAAATAGAACGTTCGATTCCGGAGAACGTCGATGCTTTACCAATCTTACACGACCTTGAAAACCTAAAAGTAATAATAACCTCCTACAAAAGCAAACAACTTCAAGAATGGAGAATATTAGAAGAAACATCTCCAATCCTTCAGCTGGAAATTGGACCGGCAAATGGACGCATAAAGAAAATACATCGCACTGGCGCAATAGTGGGTGCACGGATTGATTCACTTAGTGAAGAACGACAGTTGATTGAACAGATGGATCTGGAAATTCACAAGTACTTGAGTGATCTAATAAAATATCGATTGGATGAAACATTGAGATTTGGGAAAACATTTTCCATATCTCAACTCGCGGATTATTTGAGAGAATTATTTGGCCCTCTCTTATATTCTGATAGCTTGCTGACTATCACTCAACAATATGGTTTAGCAAACGTGGAAATTGTCCATTCTGATGGCAGAACAGGAATGCAAACAGGGTGGAATCTTTCATTGTTTGGCGAACCAGGAACTGGCAAAAGTTTTTCAACTAGAGACATTATTCTAGGTAAGCTCGACGCAAGAATCCCTGCTCATGGAATTCCAGGACGCAACCGGTACACCGGAGGTATTACTCCAGCCAGGTTTATTCGTGTAGGTCAAGCCTATTCGGGAAGGGTTTTCAACTTCATTGTGCCTGAATTTAATGATTGGTTCAAGTACAAAGGCATGGTGGAGCCGCTCAAACTTGCTCT
>JAUWDF010000005.1 GCA_030608925.1 Candidatus Bathyarchaeota archaeon
CGAGCAAGTAATCGATCTTGCCTTGGACGGCTGTGGACAATTATACGAGATTCAGAAAGAAGCTTTGAGGTCCAAGTATGTGGTTGCGAAGGAGGAAGTGGAAGAATAATGTCAATCGTTGAACGAGTAAAGCAGAAGCAAATCGCTGAACTTATGAATAAAGGAAAGAGGTTGGATGGTAGAAGCCTCGATGATTATCGCGAAATTAAGGTGGAGAGGGGAATTATCGAAAAAGCCGAAGGCTCAGCACGTGTTCTTTTGGGTAAGACAGAAGTTTTAGTTGGTGTTAAGATTCAAGTTGGGGACCCCTTTCAGGATACGCCAAATGCAGGAGTATTAACAGTAAATTGCGAGCTGGTTCCTTTAGCGTCACCGAGATTTGAGCCAGGTCCACCTGGAGAAGATGCTATAGAGATTGCAAGAGTTGTTGATAGAGGAATACGCGAGTCAAAGGCTATAGACACGGAAAAACTCTGCTTGGTTCCAGGGAAAAAAGTACTCGTCGTCTTTGTGGATCTTTACGTGTTGAACCATGATGGAAACCTTATAGACGCTTCAGCCATCGCTGCCTTAGCGGCCTTACTGAACGCAAAGATGTTCAAGTACGAAGTTGTTAATGGAGAAGTCGAGGTTAAGCCTGGTTACATTCCATTACCCATGCAGAACTATCCAATTCCAGTGACTTTCGCTAAGATAGATGATAAGTTCGCAGTTGACCCTTGGCTGGAAGAGGAACAGGTGATGGATGCTAGATTGACAATGACCTTTGAAAAGGATGGAAAGATTTGTGCCATTCAGAAGAGCGGAACTGGTTATTTAACGAGAGAGCAGATTTCTCAACTGACGAAGCTAGCAGCTGAGAAAGCATCAGAAATAAGAAAGCTTGTGGTGAAGGACTGATGGGGAGAACCAAGAAAGTCGGGTTGGCTGGCGGGTTCAAAGCAAGATATGGTGCAACAGTCAGGAAAAGATATGTTGAAGCCACAGTGGAGTCTAGGAAGCGGCATTCTTGTCCTAAATGCAGGAATCTGACAGTTAAACGTCAGAGTATAGGAATTTGGAGTTGTGGGAAGTGTGGTTTCACATTCACGGGGGGAGCGTATACTCCTTCTACGAAAACCGGGATCACAGCAAAAAGAACTGCTAGTGGGCTCACGAGAGCAAGTTTAGGAACTAATGAAATGGACAATCAAGTGTAGAACTGGGATTTCCTTAGCTTCCTTCAGGTATTCTTAATTAGTTCCACTCGTCGTTTGCCTTTTGTCAATGCAGACACATGAATCAAGCCTTCTATCTCTAAACGCATGAGTTCCTTATTGTAGGAACTGAAAGACAAGTCGCTATAGACTTCCTTAATCATTTTGAATAACTCTGAGTCAGTTGCGGGACCCTTGCGTTGCAGTAACTCAAGAATTACCGTGTGAAGCGGTAGAGTTTTCCATGTTTTACTTGTTATCTCAAACACTTCCGCGGGTGCTTAAGCTACAGGAGTTGTGGGCTTACGAAGCTTCCTCACTTGTTTGAGAAAACCCTTATACCAAGTTTCCATGTCGGGTGAAATCGTTGGACCTATTTGCGCTGCAGCATCCTTAAAATCAGCTGATGTCACTGTTTTTGACCCGATATTTTTCCGGAGAGCATTCAATGCAGCTTCCCGACAGAATGCTTGAATGTCTGCACCACTGTACCCCTTTGTCGTTTTAGCAAAAGATTTGACATCAATCTCTTCTTCCAAAGGCATATCTTTGGTGTAAATCTTGAAAATCTCCATTCGAGCTTCCTCGCCTGGCTCAGGCACGTAGATAAGCCTGTCGAATCGACCTGGTCTCAAAACTGCACTGTCAATGAGGTCGGGACGATTTGTGGCTGCAACTACAACTACGTCTTCTAAGCTGATAATGCCATCAATCTCCGTTAAGAGTTGACTGATGACACGTTCAGCAACGCCACTATCTCCAAATCCCATACCTCTTCGAGGTGCCAGTGAATCAAATTCATCGAAGAAAATCACGGAGGGTGAAGCCATTCTTGCCTTTCGAAACACTTCTCTTATTGCTTTTTCCGATTCCCCAACCCATTTGCTGAAAACTTCTGGACCTTTTATAGTAATGAAGTTCGCTTCACTTTCCGTGGCAACTGCCCTTCCGAGCATGGTTTTACCGCAGCCTGGAGGGCCAAACAAAAGGATCCCCTTTGGTGGTGTGATTCCCAGTCGATTGAAGATTTCAGGGGTTTTCAGAGGCCATTCAACAGCTTCAATCAGTTGCTGCTTTACAGCCTTCAATCCACCAATATCAGTCCATTTCACCGTGGGTGTTTCTATATACACTTCACGCATAGCTGTGGGAGTAATTTCTTTGAAGGCATTAAGGAAATCTTCCATGCGCACATCCATCTTCTCTAAAACACTGGGTGGAATGTGCTCTTCCTCCAAGTTGATTTCAGGGAGATATCGTCTCAAAGATTTCATAGCAGTTTCTCTGCCTAATGCAGCAAGATCTGCTCCCGTATAGCCATGTGTCGTATCCGCAAGCTTCTTCAAATCAACTGATTCCGCTAAAGGCATTCCCCGTGTATGGATCTGCAAGATTTCATGGCGTGATTGTTTGGTGGGGACACCTATCTCTATTTCTCGATCAAAGCGACCAGGTCTTCGAAGTGCAGGATCTAGAGCACCGGGTCGGTTTGTGGCTCCAATGACAATTACATTTCCCCTTCCGCTTAGACCATCCATTAATGCCAAAAGTTGAGCGACTACTCTCCTTTCAACTTCACCTGTGACCTCTTCCCTTTTAGGTGCAATTGCATCTAATTCATCTATGAAAATTATGCCTGGAGAGTTTTGCTGAGCTTGCTTAAAAATCTCCCGTAGTCTAGCTTCAGATTCGCCATAGAACTTGCTCATTATTTCAGGTCCATTTATCGATAAGAAGTTAGCCTCCGACTCGTTAGCTACGGCTCTTGCAAGTAAAGTCTTACCACACCCTGGAGGACCATGGAGGAGAACACCCTTTGGTGGATCAATTCCTAATCGTTGGAAGAGCTCAGGATGTCGCAAGGGTAGCTCCACCATCTCCCTTACACGTTGCATCTCTTCATGAAGCCCTCCTATGTCTTCATAAGTAGTTCTAGGGACACCCTTCACTTCAGGAGCTGGCTCGTTGAGAATCTGAAAGTGCGTGTCTTTAGTAATGCGGACTATACCATGTGGTCGACTTTTTGTTACGGTGAAAGGAATCGCGTGACCTAACATCATGACAAGTGTTGTATCGCCTTCAACAAAGGTTCGTTCCATCAGTCTATTCTTAACGAAATTTGTAAAGTCTTCGTCAACATTTAGACGCATATCAACAGGTGCTAGAACAACGTTTGTAGCGTTCTTGACCTTGACAGGTTTAATCGTGACGTACTCGTTTATAACGCCACCTGCATTCTTACGAGTGAACCCATCAATTCTGATAATGCCGCGATTTTGGTCTTCGCTGTAAGCTGGCCACGCGATTGCGCTAGTAGTGCGTTTTCCTGTAATTTCAATTACATCACCTGCACTTATTTCCAGTTTTTGCATGGTGCTTTGGTCTAAGCGTGCAATGCCACGCCCTACATCTCTTTGTTTTGCATCGCCAACTCGAAGCTGCATTTCGCTCATTTTCTCACTTTCCTGTTACAGTTAAAAGTTATTTGAAGTCGAAAAGCTTCGGGTGACTTATAAATGTTACAAGAAAAACGGAAATTACCGTGTCCTTCTCACCATGAGCGTTTGGATCCTGCTCACACCTGGGATCTGCTCTATGCTCTGCTCTGTTTTGTCTAAAATCCCTGTTTCATCCTCGGGGATTTGTATATGGGCAATCAGAGCGTTCAAACCAAAAGCTATCGGTTCAGTCTGAAAATCTGTGTAAATCTTCGCTTCGGCAGGGAGAGCTTTTTCGATCTGTTTTTGTAGCTGGTTGAAATCTACTTCTATGCCCTTTGGTAGGATTTTGAAGCTTATTACGATGTTTGCCAAGTCTATGGTCCCCTAAATCCACATTTTGGACACTTGAAGTAGCGTCCGAATTTGCGACACTTTTGGCATCTCCAGATTACTATTTCACCACAGCTAGGGCAATTGAGTTTCGTGGCTCTTGCGCCTGGTGGTATTGTACGATTGCAGCTTGTGCAAATTGGTGTTTGCAGCTTACTCAGGGGTTTGCCTGTGTCACTCATGCCATTTTCCTTTCCAAACTTGAGCTTCTATATTGAACGGTTACTTATATCTGCTACGTACAATTGATTAAAACTGTAGATGCGTAAAACGAGTCATGAGACTAACCAGCTCTTACATGGAACGTTAGGATTTCACTTCCCCAATTCACAAGAACTCTACTTCCCAGAGAGTGTAACGGCTCTTAGAACTTCGCGTGGGGAAAAGTTAGATAAACTTGCCTTAGGCATTCGTCTACCAATTTTTGGAATCAATCCCGCAGCATCTGTCCCCATCTTACAGATAAGAATTTGCTCAAACGTACCTAGGGACTCGAATCCAATGATGTCACGTTTCAGATTCGCCCTTCTGACAGCTTCCCTCACCTTTCTATTTGTGGCTCCAAGAACGATTAGACGATCAACCATGTAGCTTAACCATGAGCGAAAAAGATCTATTTGTCTTTCCGTGAATTCCACCCCAACATTGCTTTCTCCAATACTAATTACTCGAATCTCTACTGGAAAATTATCGACTAGAGAGTACAATCTGACTAGTTTTTCATGCGCTAATCCTCTACCATCAGCTAATTGTCTCCGCAAATCTTCGACATCAAACACACCGTAGACAATCTCCGGAGAAATAATCCCAATGTCGACAAAGGTCTTTGACCCCTTGTCTGAAAATGCCACACGTCCATTCAGTACAGAAAAACGACTAATCTTTTCCATGTTAACGGGTGCAATACCGATTTCTCTATCCAAAAAACGCATTGCAACTTTGGCATCCGTGCCGCTTACTTTAACTTTCACCCAATCACTTTCTCCAATCTCCAGGTCCCTAAAGGTAACCTTTAAGCCTTCACATAGATGCGCTAAGACTCGATCAAACTCCCCTAGAGACGCTTCTCCATAAATCTTCTGCAGCAACATTATCTGACACAAGTAATTGATGTTCCCCCTATTTCATGCAATCCAAGAATTCTTCATGCCACAGCCTGAAGCGTTCAACTGCATTTTCAGGTATCCTATCCCCTCTACATAGTCGATCTAGAGCCCCAATAATAGGCATCCTTATTGTGCCAGCTATAAGTTTATCAGCATAAGCTACAATCCGTTCCTCCAATGATTCAGGAACATAGCTCTTTATAGGCCACCCTAGTTTCCGCGCTTCATTTTCATCAATTCCAGTGCCAACATGATTTTCAATTATCTTAACAAGAGAATTTGGTAACCTTAACTCTCTGGCGATTTGAGCCCCAATAATCCCATGGTCAACAGTGTGGGTTCTAGCCCGACCGATATCATGTAAGAGAGCCCCTATTCGCACAATTTCGACATTGGCATCAATACCCTTCTTTCTACATGATTTAGCTATTTGCACTGCAAAGTGTGATACTCGAGCACAATGTTCCACTACTTTCTTAGAACAACCAGCTTTTCTCAGGAGATTAAGCGCCATCTTCTCAGACGGCACACCCTTATTCACCCAACTCCTTCCTCAGCTGGTCAACCTTTCTAGATAAAATCTCAATCAACTCACCGTTCTCTAAGTGCATCATAGATTCATTACAAGTAGGACACCGAAAGATCAGCTCCAAAGCTTCCTCAAAGGGAACCTTTTTGCATCCAGGATTACCACAAGAATAGAACTCATGATTCTTCTCATAACTAAGACGAGTATCAAGTTTCTTTAACACATGCCTCTTCTGATTTAGGATAAATCCTGCAAGCTGATCGGGCTCAAATTTCCAGTGAAATATGAACCATCCTGTGTTTTGATCTCTCGACCTTCGTAGCGATACTAGAGAATGGTCGTAGAACCTATAAAGTATCTTGCGCACACAATTAAGACGATAGCCTGTTTTGCTTGCTATTTGATCATCGGTGATCTCGCCCGTATCTTTTAAAATGTAGATTATATCTATTGCTTCTTCCTCACCCAATGCTTCGGCAACTTTACGTAGAGTTACATCGTCTACAAAGGCCAATATGCGATACCTCGATCAACAAATATATAATATCTAGGTGATGAATAAATTCTTTATTAGGTAATTTTTAGTTTTTCCAGGTTTTTCGAAACCAGATTTTTCCCATTTCTGCAAGGAATGATGACTAATTTAGCGTCTTTGAATTTTCTTGAAAGCTCGCTTCCTTCATAAAATCGATCGAGGAAAACTGCTAAGCTAGCACATTCAGAATGGGGTTGGTTTCCTATCGCCACATTGAAATCTGTCCATTCGCTTGAAAAGAAGCCACTGGGGACCTTCTGACTGCCCACAATTAATAAAATATCTCTGTGTGTTGCTTTGATTCGCTGCATTACGTCGCTTTCCTGGATGTTTTCCCCATAGGCAGTGAGGTGAACAACTACCCCTCCTCGTGTTCTCCAGTTGCTCAAAGCTGTTTTCCACGGAGTACCCATTTCGAGAAAGAAAGAGCCTCCCCAATTTTTCACTACCGAATTTATTGTCTTCTGGATTTTCTCATCTTTCACGTCTGCGAGAATCATTCCAGTAGCATTTAACGCTCGTGCAGCTAGAGCTACATGGGTTGTCAATCGTTCATCTCTGATTCTATGACCCCATCTCAAGACTATAATCTTGGTCAATTCGATTCCACTGTCGGGCTAAACTAATTCCTTCACTGTTCCATCATATTTCTTTATTCGCGCTAAGACTTTTTCCGAAAACTCAGGTAGCACTTCAATTACAAGGTCAGCATAATTGTGTTCATAGTTTAGCTTCTTCACAATTGTTTCCTTGAAGAGCCATGATATAAAGGACATTGTTTCGTTTGAAATCGGTATAGAAAAGCATACACGTACGTAACTTTTGAAGTGCTTCGCAAGCTCTTCTTTCAGAAGATCAAGGTTTTCACTCTCAAGAGCGGATATTGGAACAATGTTTAGTGCGAATTCCTTTAGAGCCTCTTTCTGTTCTTCAACCTCATTTCTAGACAGCAAGTCAATCTTGTTTAGGGCAGTAACGATCGGAATTCCGTACGCTCCAATTTTCTGGATAGTATCAAGGTTTATTGAAAGCTTTCTCTTGATTTCCTCAAGAGGTTGGTTGGCATCTATGACCAAGAGGATAAGATCGGAAAAAATCGTTTCTTCCAGGGTTGACTGAAATGCCTTTATTAATTCTAATGGCAGTTTATCTATGAACCCAACAGTGTCTGTTAAGAGAGTTCGTTTTCCAAACAATTCAAATGCTCTTGTCGTCGTTGAAAGTGTTGTAAACAATCCTTTCCCTATAGGAACAGCTTCGTTCACTAGTGTATTAAAAAGAGTACTTTTTCCAGCGTAAGTGTACCCTGCCAATGAAATCGAAGCAAAACCAAGTTCTTTCCTCCGTGTTCTGTGTAAGCTTCTTTTTCTTTTAGTGCTCTCTAGCTTGTCTTGTATTGTCTTTACTTGCCTACGGATAGATTCATGATATACGTCAACTTCGTATGCTCCTAATCCCCCGAAGCCCGGCTGTTCTTGTTTTCGTGCAAGGCGCACTTTTTCCCTTGCATGAGCCATTTCATAGCGAAGTCTTGCAAGCTGGATTTGAAGTTTTGCCTCTGTTGTTGATGCTCTGTGTGTGAACATTTCAAGAATGAGTTGAAATCTATCTATTACTTCAACGTTTGTTTCTTTTGCCAGATTGTATACTTGAACAGTTTTCAGCCTATTGTCGAAAATCACCTTCTGGGCATTTTTCTCTTTTACAAGACGAGTGAGTTCTTCTACTTTGCCTCTTCCTATTTGAAAACGAGAACTCGGTTTCCGAATTTGTTCAATTGCTGCAACAGTAACATATCCCGCCGCTTCGCCCAGACTCTTGAGTTCTTTCAAGCTGTTGAGTTCGCCTTTTAGTCGTCGTTGCACAAGGATTGCTCTTATTATTTCGCTTCCTCCGATGGCTTCTTCTTAATCAGATCACCTAATGTTAGTATCTTTGATGGAGTTATTTTTGAAGGCTCGTGGGATGTGAAGCTTTCGTCAGTTCTTGGAACTAATAGCTGTATTTTTAGTGCACGTTGAAGTTTCTCCACTAGTCTGTCGTCGGGTTTCATTTTTTGGTTTTCTAACTTTTTAAGTACTGAAATTTTTTCATTGATTCTCCGACCCAAATCTTCATGAGTGGAAGCTGACTTTTCTCTTGCTTTTTTTATTCGAATTCCGTAATCCTGAGCCAGTTCCATGGAGGATTCTAGAGGAGATTTCTGCCCTTTGGTCGATTTCTGCAGTCTCCTTCTTTGTTGTTTCTGAACGTTTCTCCTTGGTAGTTTCAACTTTGGGATTTTCAGTTCCCAGCTTATTGAGCCCAAGACTGAACAATCCTGACATACGACAAGTCGTGCTCCCTCAATAATAGTCTTGTACGGTTTACCTATTATACCCTTACCGCAAACTTCGCATTGCAAATTGACATCACCATATTACGGATCTAGCACACACTTCAATTCTTTTGAATTATGTTTTCTGATAAATGTGGTTAGAGACTGCCTAGACCTGTTAAGATTGAGAGATACACGGTTGCTTATAGCAATTCCTCAAGTCAATCAAGCGATGTGCAACATTATGAAAGTATACATGTGCATATTGACTCTGCGATCGCGTATTTGCACATACAGTCCGCTGTTTGTGCATGAATGACTCGGATTATTGGTTGTTGAGGATCTTGTTATAAATATCTTCATATTGGGGGACGATTTTTTCCGGAGTGTATTTTTCAAGAACCTTCCGTCTTGCGTTTCTGCCAAAATCCTCTTGAAGGTTTGGATCACTTAAGATTCTGAGCGAGTGTTCCGCGAGCTCTTCTGTATCACCGACTTCGACTAGGTAGCCATCTTCTCCATGAGAGATCAACTCACGAAGTCCGCCAGTATCGCTTGCTACAACTGGAACCTGGCAGCTCATAGCTTCTAGCGCAGCCAGTCCAAAGCTTTCATCCTCTGAAGGTAAGAGAAACAAATCTGACTTTCCAAGAATATCGTGAACGTTCTTCATATTTCCCAAGAATTGAGTCCTATCGTGAACTTTGAGGTTCTTGGCGAGTTTCTCAGCCCTGGGGCGTTCAGGGCCATTTCCAATTAGGAATAAACTACACTTGATCTCCTCAGAGATTATCTTAAAGGCTTTGATAATGTCTGGGATTCGTTTTATGGGTCTAAAATTAGAGGAGTGACATATAATCTTCTGTGTTCTGTCTTTTCCAAGTTTCTTGAAACGTTTTGGATTAACAAAGTTCGGGATTACTGTTATCTCCCTTTGAATGTCGAATTTTGTCAGTGTAAGTTTTTTCAAATATTCAGAAACTGTTGTCAATTCATCACTTTGTTGCATACTAAACTGGGTGACTTCTTTATATGACGGATGGCTTCCAACAAGATACGAATCTGTGCCATGAAGAGTCGTAACCAGCTTCAAAGAGTCTTTACATATCTTTTTAGCTAGGTAGGCTGACACCGCATTAGGAACAGCATAATGAGAATGAACTATGTCAAGAGCATAATCCCTAGTTACTTCCACTAATTTTGAAATCAAAGCTAGAGAATAACAACATGGAACTCGCTTGAAAAGGGGATAGCTGAGCAACTCTACTTTGTGGAAGAAGAAATCTGTCTTCTTTTCGAATCTAACAGGCTTATCATAACTGACCAGGTGCAACTCATGTTTCTTAGATAATAGATGAGCTAATTCTGTAGCTATTATCCCGCTCCCACCATACGTGGGAAAGCAGACAATACCTATCTTCATTTTAACGCTACCACCGGATCATCTATCATCAATGGGCCATCAAAGAAATATGGTTCACCCCGCTCAACACCTATCTGCAAACCAAAAAACTGATCTCTCAGTTTTACTCTTTCGAGAAGGCCTCCACGTTTGAGAACTAGGTTTGTCTGGGATTTGTAGGCTTTGATAGATTCTAATTTCTTTTCATAGCATCCACTGACATCAACTATAAAAGAAATATCAAATACCTTGTGAAGCATATAATAGACAACGATTCCAACCGAGTATGCTTCATGATCCGTTTTTATTTTGGGGAGTTTTGCAAGAAATAAAGCTTTTTTCGCCAATATATTTGCTATCGCATGGTCAGGATGATGACCATCCCCATAGGGAGCAATAATGAAGGGGGGTCTATATTTTCGAATCATATCAGCCAGTCTGGTAGACTTGCTAAAGCTTGAATCTAGGTGACAATCTCCGAAATCTAGATTTTCACGAACTTCTACTCCTAGAATCTCAGCTGCTTTTCTAGCTTCTTGAATTCGCACTTCTCCTGTCCCCTCTGTCCCCATCTCGCCCTTTGTCAGATCTATAATCCCAACCCGATATCCTTTCTGATTCATCTTCGCAATGAGACCACCACAAGATAACTCAATATCATCAGGGTGAGGACTCAGACCAAGAATGTCTAGCATTCAATCACTTTATGTATCCCATATCGAGACTTCGAGAATTCCTCGTGAACTGTTCTTAAGAACCTATCTCCGAATTTTATCAGGTATTCTAAGACGTTTATTTGTCTTTCCTGTAGATGCTGGTTTGGAAAAAGATTATTAAAAGTTTTGTAGATTTGTTGCCTAGCCAGTAAATTATTTTCTTTTAATTGGGCAGCGACCTTGTTTTCTAAAGCTTCTACTTCTCGCAATATCTTTCCTCTAGTCAGATAAGATGGAGCTAAGAGTGTTTTATCGATGGTTACAGCTTTTTTAGTTATTTTATCCATACTTAATAAAATCCTATTCTTGAATGATTTGAAGACATCTTCGATTCGCCCTTTGGCCAATTTTTTCAATAGTTTTTCTGGATTCTTGAACTCCAGTATTTCCGCATTATACTTCTTTATGACCTTCCGTATTTTTTTCTCAACTATAGTGGCTCCAAACCTAGGGAAAATTACAGGCATTTCCATCGAGAAGAAATTATACATTCCAGTTAGTTGTGCAAAGTACTCTATCTCGCTTGACCCAGCTACATAGCCAAATGTTGGGAAAAGGAGATCTTGTGTTATAGGTCGTATGATAGCATTTGCGCTGAATGCAGAAGGATTTTCGTTTAGAAGTTTGAGTAACTCCTTTTGAGAGTAAGTGTCTCTTGCACAGTGAAAGTCTCCTTTATGTGTGACCTGCAACCGTTTTCCTTTGTCGTTGATAATGAAAAAATTACAGATGTTGGATTTTTTGTGAATTTTCGGTTTATAGCCGAACTTACTAAGTTTGGCACTGGTTTCTGCCAAGATACGTGTACACTCAATGGGGTTTCTGATTAATCTTGCGAAAATCGGAGTCATTAATTCCCTCACAAATCCAGGCTCAATCATGATTAACCCAAATTTGCCTAGAATATGTGTCATAAATCTTGAGAAGAATTCGCCCATAGTGTCTGAGGTATGAATGAGACCCTCGATTTCAATCAACAGCTTTCGCTTGAATTCCGAGCGGGGAGTGACGAGGTCTATTTCTGACAGCATTTTCTTGGCAGCGGTTTTATTAAGGCGCAAGTGCGAAAAAGCCACGCCTTTTGATTTTCTAGTGTAATAGATGTTGATTGGCTCATTTTGCTTAAAAATTGTGACGTGATTGATTTCAGCAAAATCATGGTCTTCGGATGCATTCCAGAATATGGGAACGAGTGGATGTTTCGGGTTGGATAGTTTTTCGCACAGAGTGATGGCAGAGATAGCTTTGTAAATCGTGTATAGGGGGCCAGAGAATATGCCAGGCTGTTGGCCAGTTATAATTGCGTAGGTGTTGGTTTGTGAAAGTGAGTGGATGTTTTTCATTACTGTCTTTGGGGCGTTTATTCTCTTGTTATAATCAAATAATTTGTCTATAATTTCTTCTCTATTTCCACTGAATTCTCTTATTTTTGGTTCCCTAAAATGGTTATGAAATACTTCTCTGATTGGACCAGTATAATTCAGGTAATCAACAGCTATTTTTCCTGAAGCTACGAAGCTGTAGGGTAATTCATCAATGCTCAATAAAACTCACATTCTATTGTCCAAAGTGGTTTCGAAATTATTTAGTTTATGGAGGCTCTTTGAGAGTGAGTTGTCGGATTAAATATAGAGAAGCCCTCTAAGGATTTTCCTCTTCATGGACACAAAATATTTTCAGTGCTTTTAGTATTGATTCCTCGGCTATTTTCATGGTTAAAATGAGTTTTCTGTTTCACACATCGATTTTTAGTAGTTTCGCTGCATTTTTTTGAAAAATCTTTTCTATACTCTCTTCTTCAAGTCCAATAGATCTACAGATTCTAAGTTGTTCTCTCAGATATGAGAGACTGAATCCCCGTGGGAAATAGCTTGAATCGCTGCCAAAGATTAAACGATTAGGGCCAATGGTTTCAATAGCTTTTCTAAAAAGGAGCTTCAGATTGATTTCGAATGGCATCCAACGCATCCATCGATTCGATCCGGATGTGTCTACGTAAATATTAGGACATGACCAGCATAGTTGAAGAAGCTCTCTAAGATATCCAGCGCCGAAGTGTGGGATAACAAAGGGTATTCTTGGAAACATTTTAGCTACCTCCCAGAGAGTCAAGGGGTTCATGTTCCTTAAATCCAAGGCCATTCCTCCACCTCCGCCTAATATACCAAAATGAATTAATATTGGAATTTCGAGTTTCTCTGCCATTTCCCAGACGGGATATATAGATTTCTCATCAATTGGTTCCCTCTGAGAGGAAGCTATAATTTTATAGCCCTTCAACATTAGCTTCTTGACTGCGTATTCCAGTTTGATAGCTGCATCATTTGAGAATATATTGTGATGAGCGAACCCTGTAAACTTCTCTGGGTACTGTTTGATTATCGTAGCTAGATTCTCATTTCCACCTCCTGTAACAAAGTTCACTCTGCTCACACCTTTTTCAATGAGATCTGTGGCCCACTTGGATGCTTGCTCTTCATCTGAGCGAATTTCGGGTTCGGGGGGTTTAAATCCCCAGAGTTTTCTCATTTCTTCGCCATTTCGAGCTGATTGTTCCATTAGCATCTGGGTATTTTTTTCGCCGTACCGTTCAACTAGTCTCTGTCTCCATGAGACTCTCCAATCCAGCCAGTTAGCAGTTGGAAAATGAGCGTGGAAGTCTATCACTTTCAATCCATTAAATATCGTGTGTCCCTCCATTATTGTTATGTTAAGCAATTCATTCAGTAGTTTAACTTTTTTATATACCGCGCGTAACTCCTAAAATGCTTTAGGTGTCCTCTCCCAAGTATTCTTCTCAACCCAATCGATTGATGGTGAATCTTTGTTAGACAAGTTTCTACTTAAGATCCGTTCCATCGCAGATTATCAGTTTGGACGACACGCAGGAGAAAGCCTTTTCCCAAATAATGTAGACATATTATTCTCTAGACGAACGGGTAGAATTCGACATGTTTATTGGAAAGGTAAGTTACTCGCAACCTTGCGACCTACTGATGGTTTTTTTTCATTAACACTTGAAGGCGCTCGTAGCTTGTCTAAGCTTGTACCTCAACGTTTGTGGGTGAAAGTTCAGAACGATGTAACAGGTTTTATCTCTAAGGGTAGAACGGTCTTTGCGAAACATGTTATTAACTGTGACATTGAAATTCGACCTGGAGAAGAAGTTGTTGTTTTGAATAATCAAAACACTGTTATAGCTGTAGGCAGAGCTGTCTTAAGTGGAGAGGAAATGAAAGCATTCAATCATGGTGCTGCTGTCCGTGTTCGATGGGGGAATGCGGAAAAAAGAGAAGAAGAAAGATGAAAGATTAAGTTTATAGTCAACCCTATTTGGTGTGAATGAAAATGCGTAAAGGTGTTAGTCCCCGAGATACTAG
>JAUWDF010000058.1 GCA_030608925.1 Candidatus Bathyarchaeota archaeon
TAGATCTAGGATGTGGCTATGGACCAGTTGGGATTGCTGCCGCAAAAATGAGTCCCAGAATACATGTGGTTATGACAGATGTAAACGAACGAGCTGTGTGGTTAGCTAAGAAAAACCTTAAACGCAACAGAATAAAGAACGCCAAAGCCCATCAAGGTTTCATGTATGAACCTGTAGAAGGCAGGAGATTCAAAACCATCCTGTCAAATCCACCAGTAAGCGCTGGAATGGAAATAGTAACATCCATTATTCAAGGCGCACCTTCACATCTCACAGAAGATGGATTGTTTCAGCTAGTTGTAAGATCTAGAAAAGGAGGGAAACGCCTCTTTAGCGAGTTAGGGAAAACCTTCGATAATGTAGAAGTTCTGGCGCGCAGAAGTGGTTATCGTGTCCTATATTCAAAAAATCTTAAAACAAAGTAAGCACCTAATTCAAAATCAATCAATCAAGCCGGGGTCTCCTAGAGCATATCAGAATACTGTCATGCAGGGAATCTGGTATGGAGCAGATCTGTAAATAACGCGCGCGTTAATTACAGAGCCTAAGCCTGGAAAAAAAAGAACTCGAAAGCCTGTGGTCCATTGGGCCACGTGGGTTCGAATCCCACCCCCGGCGCCAACACCTTTAATGCGCGCCCATAATACTGGAAACGTTGAGTTAATTTGCCTTATTTAGAAGAGATCGAGTTGAAACCGATAGGTTTTGTCAAAACAAAGGCTATTGGAAAGAAAGTTAGGGATAAATCCAACGTCTCAGAGATAATTCTTCAAAGGAATCTAGCGGAAGCTTTAGAAGGAATTGAGGATTTTTCGCATTTATTTGTGATGTTCTGGATGCATGAAATTTCAAAGGAAGAGAGAAGAACTATGAAAGTTCATCCTAGAGGTAGACGAGACATGCCCCTGCAAGGAGTTTATGCAACCCGTACACCCCATCGTCAAAATCCTATAGGACTTACAGTGGTGGAGCTTCTAGGAGTGCAAGGCAACATTGTGACTGTTCGGGGTCTCGACGCATTTAATGGCACACCTGTCTTGGACATAAAACCTTTTGACGACTGGGATCTGACTGAAGATGTAAAGGTTCCTAGATGGTGGATGAGTCTGGAGAAAGAAAGATCAGAGAAACATAAAACCCAATAAATAACCATTCCAGGGTACAGTACACGCGCTTTTCTGTTTTTATCAAGTTTCTTCATGTATTCAGCTATTGTTGAGACGCATGCTGATTATCGTTTCTAGTTCGTCTACTAGATGCTGTGCATTGCTCTTGTCGAAACACATCGGTGGTTTTATCTTGATCACATTTTCGTAAGGACCGTCGGTTCCCACCAGGATTCCATTCTCTCTCAACTGATTCTTAGCATGTTTTGCTGATTTGGTGTGTGGTTCTAGTGATTCCTGGTTTTTTATAAATTCAATACCCAGAAAAAATCCAAAGCCTCGTACATCACCTATTTCAACATATTTTTTGGCAAGTTTTCTCAGTTTCTGTTTCAAGAAATCACCTGTTTCCAAGGCATTTTTCTGTAATTCTTCCTCCTCGATTACTTCGAGAACGGCCATGCCGATACTACAGGACACTGGATTTCCACCATAGGAGCTGAAGAATTCCATACCGTTCTCAAAGGATCGTGCTATTTCATCTGTGGTCACCACGGCAGCCAGGGGATGACCATTGCCCATAGGTTTGCCGAGGATTACAAGGTCTGGCACAACGTTTTGCATTTGAAAACCCCAGAAATGTTCTCCTAAACGTCCAAATCCTGTTTGGACCTCATCGGATATGCATACACCTCCCTGCGCCCTGATGACGCGGTAAACTTCTTTCAAATAGTCTTTTGGTAAGGGCACTTGACCGGCACAACCAATCACGGGCTCACAGATGAAAGCTGCAACACCCTTGTTGCTTTTGTTGAGAATGTTGATGGCTTCCTGGGCGTATTGTTTTCCTGCTTTCCCATCATTACTTTTGTATGATCCTCTATAAGTGTCCGGAATAGGTACCTTGAGGATGTAAGAAGCTGGTCCTTCACCTCCTTTGCCTTCGAATTTGTAGGGACTGATTTCAACACCTATCTTTGTGTTTCCATGATAGCCATGTTCAACAGCCATGATATTTTCGTAATGAGTATGTGTAAGGGCTAGCCGGATGGCAAGGTCGCTTGCTGCACTTCCAGAGTTTACAAAAAACACTTTATTTAGTGGCTCTGGAAACTTGGCAAGTAATTGCTCCGCATAATTGCTTAGTTGATCGTATAAGTAGCGGGTATTTGTGTTTAGCATAGCCATCTGTCTTTGGCCTGCTTGAACCACTTTCGGATGGCAGTGTCCCACGTGAGGTATGTTGTTTCGAGCATCAAGATAGGTTTTGCCACTGGCGTCGTACATATATTGGAATGCGGCTTTCACCATCTTAATGGGTTGTGTATAGCTTACGGAAAGCGACTTGCTGATGTATCTCCATCTTCTTCCCAAGTCTTTTTCGGTGTCGATATAGACCTTTTCCTTGAAACCTACTGCATTTTTGAATTTGTTTGTGGCCTGAATTGGGTTGATGGAAATCCATTTCTCCAACATTTTCCAAGCAGGTTTTTCACTTATGGTTATGTATTTGTTGCCAGGGTTTTGGATCTTGTTAAAAGCTGATTTGCATACGCTTGTGCATAGACGGGCTGCTATTAGGTAATAGAGTAGTTTAATTTCTTTTTTTTCTAAGGGCAGAATTTCATTATATGCTTCTATTATGTGGCAAGCCCATTCGGTGGGTTTAGATTTTCCTAGAGTGGCATAGGTGATGGCGATTGCTAATTCATTAATCAAAGATGAGTAAACCATGTCCCCGAAATCGATGATTCCGCAAATCTGATCATTACGGACTAGTAGGTTCCAGTCGTTTGCATCTGAGTGGATGACACATCTCCGGAGATTTGGTGTCTCAGGGAGCACAATTTCACTGAATTGGAGGAAGAAATAATCGACTAGTTTTCGCTGTTGTGGTGTTTCAATGTATTTGACATATTTTTGATTGTTAAGGCAATGCTGCAAGTCCCAGTCTAGTTGTCGAGCTCCAATTGCTGGATTATAAAAATCTAATAATATTTTGTTCATCTGGGCAAGGAATTTTCCAATGGATTGAAAAAGTTCTATTGAGTGCTTAGCTTCAGCTAGGAATTTTCCTTCAACATAAGTAAGCATTCTGTTCAATTGTTTACCGTTTTTGGAGGAGGAAAGATATTTGCCCTTCAGGTTTTTTACAGGAGCTGGCGTGGAATTGGGCAGTTGGGCTGATAGCTTCACAAGTACTTGGTTCTCTGCGTCCAGCAGTTCCTTTAATCCAGATTCAGTTTTGTAGTGTTTGTATACAAATCTCTCTCCTCGATCTGTGTCCACTTGGTAGTTGACACTCCTCCCATAACCTTCCACTACTTTTACAGTAGCATTCTCAATTCCGAATTGCTCCTTTAGTAATTCTATTACTTCTTTCAAGTTCTTCAATACCCCATTCGAGTAATAGCCAGCGCATGTGAGCCTGGTGGATAAAAGGTTAGTTGACCACTTTTCTCAAGTCGTTGTTTTTAATTGCAAGCTGGATTTCTCGGGCAATCCTCCTGCCCATGTACATTCCTTCACCATAGTTTAGATAAGCATATGGAGAAGTTCCAATACCTACATTGCTTCCTGCAACTATTCTTGCGGATATTTCAAAAGTAAAAATCTCCAAGTCATCTGTAATGACAGTTTCTAAACAAAAAGGACCTATTAGCCCAGGAGGAGCAATTTGCTCAGATATTTTTACGACGCTCTCTCCCATCTTGAGAATCTCAGGCAGAAGCGATTCTCTCATGGTTACAGGAATATTACCGATTACCGTGTAAGTAGGATTTACAGAAATGCGCAGTTGTTCACTTGCAGGTATTCTTCCAATGTTGTCGACTGCTGACTCGTATCGTTTATCCATTCCTAATAGCTCAACTTGATTTCTAAGGGGGGAATTAAAATAGAGAGGATAGATATTCGAGCCTATAACATACTCTTGGAGATGGATGTTTTCTAACTCTTCTCTTCTTAAGAGTCCTCTCTTTATCATGTCTCTTGCTTTCTCATCGAAGGACTCTGGAGAGCTCGCAAGAAAATACCCTTTTCCACCCTTAGCACCCGGAAACTTCGCAATAACCAGTCTACGTATATCCTTGGGATATTTGTAGACTCTAGGCAGTGTTAAGCCTGCCCTTTGCAGCCACTCCCTTTGCTTTTCTCTATCAGTCTCCCAATGAAGAAGTTCTCTATGGCCGAAAAGGGGTACGCGTAATTCATCCATTATTTTTCGCGTGCCGATGTAGGCGTTGAAGGAGCCATGAGGAATCAAGATTGTGTTTTTTTGCCTTAGTTTCTGTTGGATATCGTCACGTAAAAGCTCACTAAAAGCCTCAACTAAAATAATATCATCTGCGAGAGGGAATCTTTGATATACAATTTCATCACCCTTCTTGCAGATGCAGATTGTCCTAAAGCCTTCCTCCTTTGCACCTTTGAAAATATTAAGTGCAGAATGCGATCCAAGAGTGCCTATTGTCACTTTTCCCTTTTCATAACTCCCTAGAACGTCATCTATTTCACCTTTAGTAATCACGTAACTATCATCTCAAGCTTTTCTTTCTCAACAGCTTGCCTAATTTCCATTGCAACCCTTCTCCCTGGACCAACTTCTTTCCCATATTTATATTTCATATAGGGAGATGTAGGCTCTACACAAGGGCAACCAGGTATTCTGGGACTAACATCGAACACATAAAACTCCAAATCCTTTGTCATAGCCCCCTGCAATGCAAACAAGCCTATTATTCCTGGAGGATACTCCCTTTTACAGACCTCAACGAATTTTTCTCCAGCTTCAAATATCTTTTCTAATTGAGATTCTCTCATAGTAGCCCCTGCGTGTCCAATTTCGACATTTTGTGTTGAAATTCTTGCCTCTAATTGTTCATCAGCAGGTAAGTCCAAAACACCATCCAGATTTGTCTGTATTCTTCTGTCAAATCCTAACAGATCTATTTCGTCCGTTATTGGAGACCAGAAATAGTTAGCATTGAATTTGGCCCCCACGATATACTCTTCTATCATGGCCTTTTCTAAGTCTTTTTTGTCAATTGTCCCCTTCCCTATTCTCTCACCAGCTTTTTTCTCAAATTCCCCTGACGAAGAAGCGTAGAAGAAGGCGCGTTCAATTCTCCTTTCTTTTTCAGGAACTTTCACGATTGCTAATCTATCTATCACTTCATGTGAACTGAAGATTTTTGGCATTTTTATGCCCGCTTTTCTCAATAAATAATATTGGTTTCTTGGCCCATCCCTCTCTTCACTTCTAAGCATGTGTCGATTCCCAAGAAGAGGGATTGAAAATTTCCCTTCTATATTATCATAACCAACATATACTGAGAAGGACCTATTTGGCACAAAAACAGTATTTAATTCTCTTAACTTGTCTTGATTTTCCTCTCTAATTATATCAACAAAACTATCCAGTAACACGACATGATCGAACAGGTTCTTATAGTGCTTTGTGTAGGTATATTCCCTTCCCTTTTGGCAGACTACAACAACCTCGAACCCTTCCTGCTTGGCACCATAACCCATTTCTAAGGCTGAGTGGGAACCAAGCACCCCAAT
>JAUWDF010000125.1 GCA_030608925.1 Candidatus Bathyarchaeota archaeon
GAACTTCGGATGTCGATGAGAAATTCGTAGGGGTTTATCTCTTTTGGACAGCGTATTCCACAGGTGGCACAAGTTGTGCAGCTCCAAAGTTCATTTTGAGGATGAATATTCAACTTGTTACCCATGGAAACTTCTCGCATATATTTCCTAACGTTCAAGTTGGCTTTTCTAGCTACAGGGCAACTTGCTGTACATATCCCGCAATGAATACATTCAAGTAGCTTGTGTTTAGTTACCAGTTCCTGAGCGTTCATGGGATTTCTCGAATTGAATAGGTGAAACACAAGGTTTAAGAGTTTTCCTATTCACCAAAGAAATAATCTTCAAAGGGAACATGATAAAATGAAGGATAATCCACTAAGGGTTGGAATTTTCATCTGCGAGTGCGGTGGAAACATAGGCGATGTTGTTGATGTAAAATCCGTTTTAGAAGAAGCAAAGAGTTGGAAAGGCGTTGTTGACGCAAAGTATCAAAAATATCTCTGTTCAAGGCCATCACAAGAAGTCATAATTAATGCGATTAAAAAGAAAAGCCTAGATCGTGTTGTGGTTGCTAGTTGTACTCCTCGAATGCACCTTAGCACTTTTCAAAGTGTCTTAGAACGCGCTGGGCTGAATCCTTACATGTTGGAGTTTGTTAACATTCGAGAGCAAGCATCATGGGTACATGGACCAAAACCATCAGAAGAAGTGACTAAGAAGGCTATTAGCTTGGTGCGGGGTGGTTATGAAAGAAGTTTGGAACTCGAAGACCTACAGAGTATAAGCGAGAAAAGCTCAAGGGAAATCCTCATCATTGGTGGTGGAATTGCAGGAATAAGTGCAGCCTTGGAACTTGGCTACTTAGGTCACAAGGTTCACGTTGTAGAAAAGGAGCCAAGTATAGGTGGCAACATGGCAAAGCTGACAAAGGTTTTCCCAACGTTAGATTGTGCTCAGTGTATCCTGACGCCGAGAATGGCGGAGCTTGGAAGAAACCCCAACGTAAGACTACTCACATACTCAGAAGTAGAAGAAGTTGGTGGACGCCCTGGAAACTACCAAGTCAAAGTTGTGATGAAACCAAGAGGTGTGGACACCGAAACGTGCAAGAGTTGCGGAGTATGCACGAAAGTCTGTCCAGTGAGCGTAGCTGACGAATTTAATGAGCGATTGACTAGTAGAAAAGCAGCTTACATATCGTTTCCCCAAGCAGTCCCTTCCGCTTACGTTATTGACTTCGAGGCTTGCACAAAATGTCTTAAATGTGAGCAGCTTTGTCCATCCAAGGCGATCAACCTGGAGGATAAGGGGAAAACTATCGAGTTAAAAGTTGGCGCCATAATCATGGCTACAGGCTACAGGCTCTATGACGCGAACATGCTCCGTAACTATGGGTATGGAAACTATAAGGATGTCATTACAATGATGGACCTGGAGAGATTAGTTTCTGCGTCTGGACCAACCTCAGGTGCTATTAAGAGAGCGGACGGAAGCGATGTAAAGAAAATGGCTATTGTCCTTTGCGCAGGATCCAGAGATAAGAACCATATCCCATACTGCAGCAGAATATGTTGCATGTACTCTCTAAAACAAGCTTTTCTACTGAAGAAGATGCTTGGTATTAATGTTCACGTTTACTACATTGACATCCGAGCAACAGGCAAAGGTTATGAAGATCTCTACTGGAGAGCTGAAGAAGCAGGAGTATTATTTACAAAGGGTCGGGTCGCAGAAATCTGGAAGAGCAAGAATGAAAAACTTGTGGTTTTGGCTGAAGACACCCTTATGGGTGAAGTCAAAGAGGAAGAGTTTGACCTTGTCGCACTGGCAACACCTATGGTTCCACCAACAGAACTCAGCGTTCTTGCAGGAAAGATGAAACTCTCCTTAGGCGAGGAAGGTTTCATAACGGAAAAACATCCGAAACTAGATCCCGTAGACTCGCTTAGGACTGGAATCTTCGCATGCGGCTGTGCGCTCAGCCCTAAGGATGTTCGCGACACTGTTTCTGACGCTCTTGCAGCAGCAGCTAAAGCAGCACTTTTCCTTAGAGGAGATAAAGTTTCAACAAGCCCAGAAAAAGCTTTTGTCATCAACGAGTTATGCAATGGTTGCGGTCTCTGTGTTCCAGTTTGCCCAGTAAACGCAATTTCAAAAGAGGAGAAAGCTCAGATCGACCCATTCACATGCATGGGATGTGGAGCATGTATTCCCATCTGCCCCCAAGATGCAATAGACTTCAAGAATTCGACAAACAGGCAAATAATTGCCAACCTGCGAGGGGTTCTAATGGGCAAAAAGCCAGATGAGATCAGGATCATAGCCTTTGTAGATAAAAATGTTGGATACACTGGAGTTGACTTCCTAGGACTCGATCGTATAAACTACCCTGAAAGCATTAGAATAATAACAATCCCATCTACTGCAATAATAGGAACAAAGCACTTATTCTATGCCTTCGTCCACGGTGCAGATGGAGTTTTGCTAATTGAAGGACAGCAAGACATAGGCGAAGGTTTCACAAAAAAGAGAATGGTTGAAATGACACAATCCCTTACAGAGTTTGGAATAAAAAGCATGAGAGCTAGATATAGCTACATCCCTCTCCCAGTCTACAAGAAAGCTGCTGACCTATTTACTCGATTTACCCAAAGAATCGAGAAATTCGGTCCAATACCCGCTGAAAAACGTGAAAAAATAAGAGAGAAGCTGGGTATTTAATAGAAGAATCTATTTAACGAGATATAACCTTAATTCTCAGAAACCTTTAAACCTGTAAACTCCAAAAGAAACCTTTCCTAACTAGTTAAATGAAGATCAAAATGGAGAGAAGAAGTATGGACGTTATCGTCTGTGTTAAACATGTACCCGAAACAGCAGAAGCAGAGATTAAGATTAGTCCAGAAGGTAAGAATATAGACAAGGGTGGATTGGTATTCGATATTAACGAATGGGACGATTACGCACTTGAAGAAGCAGTTCGAATCAAAGAAAAATTTGGAGGCTTAGTGACTGCTGTAACAATTGGTGATGAAGCTGCCGATAGCACATTAAGAAAGTGCTTAGCAAGAGGAGCTGATAATGGAATAAGGGTTACTGACACCAGATTTGAGGGATCTGATGGATATGTCATTGCGAAAATACTGCATAAGGTCATCAAGGACATGACCTTCAACTTAATACTCACTGGCGCCCAAGCTAGCGACGATGGCTATGCAAGTGTAGGACCAATGCTTGCAGAACTTCTTGGAGTTCCTCACGCAACAATGGTAAACAAAATTGAGATCAAAGGCGAAACTTCCAAAGTCAACCGTGAACTGGAAGGTGGTTTGCAGGAAACTGACGAAATAAAACTACCTGCTCTATTCACGATTCAGACAGGAATCAACGAACCACGATATGTCTCAATTATGGGCATCAGGAAAGCAATGCAGAAAGAAACACAAATCCTCGATTTAGAGGCAGTTGGTTTAACAGAAGGCGAAGTAGGCGAATCCGGATCATGGATAAAGGTAGAAAAAATGTATGCTCCACCACTAGAGAAACAAGCAGAATTCCTAAAGGGCACACCTGAAGAAATAGCTAAAAAAGTCGCTCAACTTCTTAAAGCAAAGGGAATGATCTAGTTGAAAGGAATCTTCGTACTCGTTGAACACCGAAAGGGCGAAATTCGCGACATCACATTTGAAATGTTAACCAAAGGTAGAGAATTAGCTGAGAAAACCGAAACTGAACTAACAGCTATACTCCTAGGTAACGCAATACAAGGACATGCAAAGACTCTGGCTAACCATGCAGCAAACGTCCTGATAGTTGAGGATCAAAAACTTGAAAACTTCAACTCAGAAACCTATCAAGCTATTCTATATGACCTCATTAGAAAACGCAAACCGTTACTAACCTTAATCGGGCACACATCATTTGGCTTGGAGCTGGCTCCGAGTTTAGCAGTGTCATTGAAAATTCCAATGGCATCCGACTTCATTG
>JAUWDF010000167.1 GCA_030608925.1 Candidatus Bathyarchaeota archaeon
GCTGAGGGTTACGTGGTTGCTGTTGCCACCGATAAAAAAATGAAAAAGGCGATTGAAATCCCCTTCGAAATAGTGGAGAAATTAAAGACGTTTAGAAGCAGCTAGGACTTGCCGCATCTGTGTTTAGTATTTTCCTTTCTGGTCTCCGACTCTGTAATAGAATCCATCTTGAGCTACCCATTTGAAAAGTAATCCATCCTTCCAATCATAGTTTTCATCCACAATAACTGCTTTCACTTCACCTATGAACCAAATATGGTCACCTATCTTTAATTCATCAACTACTCTGCATTCGATTTTGGCTGGTGATTCAGCGATGTGAGGTGGCTTAACTTCAGTTCCTTTCCTTGGTGTGAGTTTAGCTAGGTTGAACTTGTCAGAGTCCCTACCTGAGTTAGTGCCACAAATCCTAACGGCCTTCATAAGTTTTTCAGTGACTACATTGACCACATATTCTCTGCTTTCCCTAATCAAACCACAGGAGTATCTTGAAGGTTTCAAGCCGATTCCTACCAAAGAAGGGGTTCCTGAGAAAATACAGAACATGCCAACAGTTATGATGTTTTTCTTTCCATCAAGTTCCATTGAAACTAAAAAAATCGGCCTGGTTGGCAGCTGTCTTAATCCTTTTCGAATAAGTTCATTTTTCTTCACAGGTATCGCCTTTTTGTTTTCTATTTAGTGTTTAAACATGCGCGCGCGCAAGAATCTTTCGATGTTTTTAAATGAAACACGTATGAAGTAACAGTGTGTGACCACTTTTGTTGGATAAAGCTGAGATAGGGATAATAGGCGGAACAGGCGTGTACGATCCCAAGATCTTCGATGAAATCAGAGACATCAAAGTTTTCACTCCTTTCGGTGAACCATCAGATCTAATATCTATTGGACTTTACAAAAAAACGAGCGTAGCCTTCATACCGAGACATGGTAGGAACCACACTATCCCTCCTCATAGAGTCAACTATCGCGCTAACTTGTGGGCTCTAAAACACCTAGGTGTTAAGAGAATCATCGCCTCATCAGCTGTAGGCAGTTTAAGGGATGACTATGCACCAGGAAACCTTGTGATCCCAGATCAATTCATCGATAGAACCAAAAAAAGATTAGATACTTTCTATACAGGCGGACAAATATGCCACATATCTGCGGCAGACCCCTTCTGTCCTCAGCTCAGAGAATTCTTCACTGGATGCGCTAAGAAACAGGGTTACAATGTTAAGGAAAAAGGAACCTACGTTTGTATCGAGGGTCCACGATTTTCAACAAGGGCTGATTCTACTCTTTTCCGGATGTGGAATGCAGATATCATAGGAATGACATTATATCCTGAATGTATTCTTGCTAGGGAAGCGGAATTGTGTTATATTTCTATAGCCATGGTGACAGACTATGATGTGTGGTCCGAGAAACCCGTGTCAACAAAAGAGATAATGAAGACAATGCATAAGAATGTCAAAAACTTCAAGAATTTAATAGTTGAAGCCATTCCACGGATACCCGAAGAGAGGAATTGCTCATGTGGAGCATCCCTTAAAGACGCCCTGATTTAATTACCTTCAATACTCCTCAATGCTGACTAGAGTTAATAACCCAAATGTACGTTGAGATTCATCTCTCAAATCAAGAAATGTGGGCTATTTTTTAGTAGCTGAAGAGAGTCCACGACGTTTCAGCTCCTGCATGATATCCATTATTGTTTCTTCTGTGATATCTATCTTATAGAGTTGCCTTAGCTTACGCTTGATTTGAACAATTGAATCATTAGAGTCTACAAGTCTAAGGACCTTCGGCACGATATTTACCATGTCCTCCGTGAAGTTCCAAGGGAATATTACCCAATGCCAATTTATCTCCTCAGCAAAAAAATCTGGCTTGAATTTTGACCTTGTAATATGTCTCAAAGTAGCAGATCTAATTTCAGACGGGTTGAGAGACTTGATGTAATCGATTGCTATTTGCATACTTTCACCCGTATCTGTGATGTCATCAACTACTAGAACTTCCCTCCCTGTTAAATCCATAATGAAAGGGTGTTTCAGTATAGCCTTTCCGTCGGGAGTCGCTGTGACACCCCAATGTTCAACCTTAAGACTTGTCAGATCCTTCACACCCACCAAATCACATAGGACTCTGGCAAGAACCCAACCTCCTCGAGCAAGTCCAATAATCTGGTCTGGTTTAAAACCTGAGCTATTTATCTTCTTTGCAACCTGCTTTGATAAAATGTAAAACAAGTTCCAACCCATGACTTCGCATTCAAAGGAATCTTTAGTCATACGAAAACCTGCCTTTCTTTATTTTCAACTCACCTTTAAGTTATCCGTTATTTGATGAAGAACATAAATCAGTAAACACTTTTCCTAATCAAAACACATGAAATCCTGTTTCACATACATTTTATACACCTTCGAATAATTGTTTTTTCGTGATGGCCATTGTTGACAAAAATCTTTATGGCTAGGTCATAGTGACAATTCTCTGTCATTTCTATAGACAAGAATTGTGTCGGTGTAAAATATGTCAAAGGAAATACAAGATGCAGCTCACGGGGGCAAGGGCTGGAAACCACGAAAAACACCTCTTCTTAAGGAGATTGGCAATATCTGGGGAACATGTGGTGTAGACACCGAATGGTCACGCCTTGAAGCTGTTTTAATGCATCAACCCGGACCAGAAATAGAATCAATCTCCGATGCTAACAAAACTCTGATGTCCGCTATCCCTGAACCTATCTTAGTTCGACATCAACATGATAATCTGGCTAAGAAATACAGAAATTTCGGTGCAAATGTTTTTTACATCAAACCACGAGACACACCTCCCCCGAACCTGATGTTTGTAGCTGACCTTTTTTTCATGACTCCTGAAGGAGCGATCTTGGCACGTCCAGCATCAATAGTTCGTGCGGGTGAGGAGCGATTTGCTGCAAGGAAGTTAGCTGAGTTAGGTATCCCAATTTTGCGTTGTGTACGCGGGGAAGGAGTGTTTGAAGGAGCAGATGCATCGTGGATAGATTCGAGCACAGTAATCCTTGCAACTGGTCTACGCACAAATAGTGAAGGAGCAAATCAAGTAACGAGTATTCTCAAGGAGATGGGTGTGGATGTTGTGAGAGTAAGGCTGCCAAAGGAAGCTATGCATTTAATGGGTACTTTTCGATTTGTTGATGAGAACCTTGCAATTTGCTGGAAGGAACGTACTCCCAAAACTGCTGTAAAGGCTCTAAAAGACTTCGGAAAGGATGTTGTGTTCATTTCAGGTAGGAAAGAAGTAAGG
>JAUWDF010000153.1 GCA_030608925.1 Candidatus Bathyarchaeota archaeon
GCATAGCCAACACGAGGTTTTAATCCGAGAGACTTTGTAATGATACCCCCTGCACCAGCATCTGCGACACGTTTTAGAGTCAAGCCCGACATGCCTAATATTCCCGCTGCAAGAATTGTAGGGTTTTCAAATACTAAACCCGCTATTTCTATCGCAATCTTGGTCATTAGGAATGCTCCGGTAAGAGTTATTCATCAGCAGAAATAAAGGTTAGTAATCCTAGATAGAGAATGCTTGAAAGGAAGCGATTCAAGATGAAAGTTACAGTGATTACATCCTTAATGGGAGTATTGGGTTTTGATGATAACGCCCAAATAGTTGATAAAATATTATTTGAAAAAAATCCAAATCTAATAGCTAAGAAACTGAACCTTATTGATGTCGGGAAACTTATTCCGGAAATAACTACTTTACTTAAAAGGCTGAAGAAGAAAGGTTATACAACTTTTGTGTTTGAAAAGGCTGCTTTCGCAGAAGAAGCCGAAAGGCAACTCGACGTAAAGACAGAAATCGCCCAACCTTCTGTTCAAGGTGAGAAGTTACGTGGAAATGTTGAAAGGTTTGCTAAAAAATTAGGATTTATCCATCAATCGCAAGAATTGCGTGAATTGACGCGTGTAATATTGGTGGAACTCACACGTTTGAGAGTGAAAAGAGCTGGAGAAAAGCGAGACTTGATGGTGGCTCAAGCAATTTTGAGTATTGACGATTTGGATAGGACGGTGAATTTGTTCTTTGGCAGAATACGTGAATGGTACGGTTTGCATTTCCCTGAGTTGGACCGAATGTTAGAGAAACATGAGACCTATTCACGAATGATACTAAATATAGGGGAAAGAAAAAACTTCAGTCTTGAAAGCCTAATGAATGAAGGCTTGTCAGAAAGCAAAGCTCTACGGATTGCAAAGGCCGCTGAAAGTTCTATGGGTGCAGAATTAGATGAGAAAGACATCGAACAGATCAAGATTCTATGTAAACACATACTTGCCCTGTTCACTCTTAGACCGTCTCTGCAGAATTATGCGGACGCCACAGTTGCGAACGTTGCCCCTAACGTACAAGCTCTTGTTGGATCCATGCTTGCTGCTCGGCTGATAGCTTTAGCTGGAGGCTTGACTCGACTTGCCAAGATGCCTGCAAGTACAATACAGATTCTTGGCGCAGAAAAAGCTCTTTTCAGAGCTCTGAAGACGGGAGCGAAACCGCCAAAACATGGCGCTATCTTTCAGTATCCCTCGATTCATGATGCAAAAAAATGGCAGAGGGGAAAGATATCAAGAGCATTAGCTGGGAAACTAGCGATAGCTGCAAGAGCTGACGCCTTCAGTGGTCGATACATTGGGGAATCATTGAAAATGGACGTAGAAAGGCGAATTAGCGAAATCAAAGAAAAATATCGGAAACCTCCACAACTTTCAAGAGAAGCAAAGCGCAAGAAGGATGGGACACATAAAGTCCGAAGGCGTCATAAGAAGGGAAGAAGACATTTTGTCCAAAAAAGTTGAACCTCATTCCGACTTTGCTGGTGTTTATTGGGTAACATTGACAGATGGAAAAAAACGGCTTGCTACAGAGAATTTGGATCCTGGAAAAGGTGTTTATGGGGAGCGTTTGGTATCCTTTAGAGGTAACGAATATCGGATTTGGGATCCATTTCGTAGCAAACTTGCGGCTGCTATATTAAACGGTCTAAATTTCTTGCCAATAATGAAAGGACACAAAGTTTTATACTTGGGCGCGGCTTCGGGAACAACAGCCAGCCATGTTTCAGATATTGTAGGAAAAGATGGTCACGTTTATTGCGTTGAATTTTCCGCCCGTACTATGCGAGAACTTGTAAGCAATTTATGTGCTTTCCGCTTCAACATAACTCCTATATTGGAAGATGCAAGGGTCCCTGAAAAGTACGCAATGTTCGTAGAACAAGTGGGTAACATATACTGTGATATTGCACAGCCCGAGCAGGCTAAGGTTTTAGCAGACAATGCGAAGCTTTTTTTAAAACGAGGAGGGTGGACGATGTTAGCTGTTAAGTCACAAAGCATAGATGTTACTAAAAGACCAGTGGAAATCTATGAGCGGGAAATGAATGTTTTGAAGAACCGCGGTTTTGACATAATGGAAGCTATTCAGCTTGAGCCATATGACAAAGCACATGCAATGATTGTATCGAAGATTTAAACTGAGATTACACCTCGCATCTATTCCAACATTTAAGCATCGAAAAACATGTTTATATTCAACCTTTGTGTAATCGTTCTTGAGCGAGGGGGAGGAATGGACAGATCAGAAATTCTGGACAATATTGAATCCCTTTTCGAGAAATCAGGATTCTATCTATCGCAAAGATGTAGAGTTCGCCCCAGCTGTTTCGATTTTGCTGCACGACGAGAAAAGCAACTAGTCCTTGTGAAGGCTCAGCCAAATATCGGGAACATATATGAAAACGATGCCAACGAGTTAAAGACCTTGGCGAGATTTTTCTCTGGCACTTCGCTTATTGTGTCAGAAAGAAACCGAAACAAACCATTGGAAAATGACACAGTCTACTCTCGATACGGCGTAAGCGTAGTTACATCAAGAACTCTGGAAGACACTATCTCAGGTGAAACCAGACCACTGATCGAGGCAGGTCCAGGAGGATACTACGTTAAACTAGATGGTGACGCTATACGGAAAAAAAGGATTCAAAAGGAATTTTCAATTGGTAAGATGGCTGAGATCCTGGGAGTGTCACGAAGAACTCTCTATGGATATGAGCGAGGAATGGCAAAGGCTTCTGTTTCTACAGCATGTAGGTTGGGATGGGCATGGGGGATACCCGTTGTCAAACCAGTTGACATTTTTCATCATCATGAAAGGACTGAAGGCTTCATTGCCACCGCAAAACGCTTGATTGGTACAAGTCAATTTCTACAGTTTGTGGTCAAAAAGTTGTTGCTATTCAACTTGGTGGTTTTTCAAGTATCGAGAGCTCCTTTTGATTTTGTGGCTAAAAGCCCAGACTATAAAACATCCCTTCTAGGCGGTGTTGCATGTGAACAAGAGCGGGATCTCGATGCTAGAAGCGAAGAAATCGCAAGCATTGGTAAGATTTTCGACGCGCGACCTGTCTTTGTTACAGATGATAAAGTTACTGTTAATAATATTCCAATGATTTGCCGAGAGGACTTTGAGAACATCAAATGTTCTGAAGATCTGATGGCAAAACTGTAGATCATTGAGACACTTAAATGGACTCATCACACAGCAAGGTCTGCTTATTATTCGCTTCTACTTTAGCCCTTTTCGCGGGCTTCCAAGAGCGCCGTACAAAATCTGGGTATTCGCTGCACTCTCTCGCTAATTTAAAGAGGAAGTTTTTTGTTTTCAGATCAGACATATAACCACTACCAAAGTCGCCATATTGAACTTTTAATTCTTCTATGGCGTGGTCTCGTTCAACTTTAGCAATTATTGAAGCAGCGGAGACCACAGGGTAGTTT
>JAUWDF010000201.1 GCA_030608925.1 Candidatus Bathyarchaeota archaeon
CCTTAAGGCTCTCAACAAGACCCGCAGCCTCAAGTTGCTGAAGGACCTTTCTAATATTACCACCCGCTCCTTTCCTAACATGTTCAGGACGGACTCCCCCATCCTTTCTTCCCCCGTATTGCGCCCTTAATCTTTCGACGCCAATTGGGCCTCTCGTATAGGTTTTTCGGAGTATAGAAGCGCAACGAGTGAACCACCAATCTGGATCCTGGGGCTGGCGAGTGGCGAAAGAGCCTGTTTTCGCATAGGGTGCCCAAGGTGGTGGCGTGACTTGGTCTATGTTATCCTTAACATATCGAGCAAGTTTCTCGATGAATATTTGTGGCGGAACATCATATGGAGTTGGCAATTTTCCTACCTGAGGTTATTTTCCTTCAAAAGATTCATGAAGCCTCTTATAAAGGCTTACTCAAGCCTCACCTTCAGTCTCCAAGAAAAGAACAAGTGCACAACATAACATACGCTAGAAACTGAACGGCATCTTTGACAGAAAAGTTTTTGGCTGGTGCAGTTACTCTATTCAATGCTAATTGTGAGGCTTATCCATGAGTGAGGAAGAGATAATCAAAGAAGTCAAAGAAAGGCAGGGAGTGTTTGCAAAAATCCAAAACATCATCACCGGTGGTTACGGAACAAAGGAGGATTTACGGGAACTTGATAAGAAACTACGTAACTGTTACTACGCGGATTTTTCATCTGTGCGTCATCGATGGGAAGAGATTTATTTGGCTGCCATTAATGCTGGTCAAACTTCAGCTCTTGAGGATCTTAAAAAAGTAATCCAGGTTCTGGATAGAATTGCGGAAAAAGTAAACCGCGCTGATTACGGATACGCTGGACTTATGGATCGGAAAGGACACATACGTGAAAAGGAAATTGCTCGAGTCTTTGGGTATGATAAAGCCCTAAACGAGAACCTTGAAAATATTGACAACGCTGTGAAGGAGCTTCATGACAATAGTGAAGCTGAAAACTGGGAGAATCTACGCAATAAAGTCAAGAGCATCAAATCTTTAATACTGCATTTTGAATCTGAATGGAATGAGCGAGAAAAAGAATTCAGGCCCTTGGAGATTTAACTAGATGCCCGTCATAGAAAAAGTATCTTGGGACAAAGCTGGAGCAGAAGAAATCGCCTACAGATTCCCCAATTTATCACTCAAATATGGAAGTCAAGTAGTGGTGAGAGAAAACCAATGGGCAGTTTTCTTCAGAGATGGCAAAGCTTACGACGTCTTTGGTCCAGGAAGGCACACGATAACCAGCAACAACATCCCTCTTCTAACAGGAATTTTAAAAGCCCTAGGCATAATGGGAAACATTTTCGAATGTGAAGTAGTATTTGTCAGCAACAGCCAATTTCGGGGAAACTTTGGCGGTACAGCTTATTCCGCGCCGAGTGGTGATATAAAATACCAAGCAGAACTAGGATTTTATGGTTACCTTCTCTACAAAGTGGAGGACGCCAAGCTATTTGTCATGGAATTCGTCGGCAACAGAGGTGCAACAACTTCTCAAGACATTGAGAACTACATAAGAGGATTTGTGAACGAGCGTATAATAAACGAATTTGGCCACTTCGACCTCTTTACCCTGACAAAAAACGTGGACATAACGACAGATAAAGTAGCTCTGAAAATCAGTGACGAAGCTGGAAGGATCGGAATGAAAATCATAGACTGTGTCTTTGAAGGCGTCAAGATACCGGAAGAAGCTAGAAGGTTTGCATCAGGTCTAGGGGCACAAGCCATGACCATGCAGTATATGAAAGAAACAGCTTCTGAACTCAAAGGATCTGGTGGCGGAGGAGCAGCTGCAGCAGGAGTTGGCGCTGGAATAGGATTAACAATGCCTTTCATGATGGCTAAACAATTGCAGGAAGCTCAAGCTGGAAAACCTCAGGAAGTTGTGATTTGCCAAAAATGCAGCGCAAAAAACACAGCTGGAATGAAGTTTTGTGGAGACTGCGGAGCAAGTTTGCTTCCGACACCAAAAGTTGCATGTCCAAACTGCAATGCAGAGAACCCTGTAAGCATGAAGTTCTGTGGAAACTGTGGCAAACCTCTACCGAAATCAACCACAGAAACTGAAATTATTTGCACAAAATGCAAAACAAAAAATTCCCCAGACACAAAATTCTGTGGAAACTGTGGAGAAAAACTTTCCCAATAACTCTATACTGTAAGCGTAATACTTAATGCGATGCCAGCTCCAACACAAAAATTCATTAAAGTAGCTACTCTTTTTCGTTAGTTACCTTGAATAAACATGTTGTAATTGGCCTATCAAGCTTTCAATTCATGGCCATGGCCCGAAGAGGGCTTTTCTACACTTTTCTAGCTCTCTACCTACGAGAAGTTCTAGGTCTCACTGTAACAGCCACAACGCTTCTGGCAAGCCTAACCATGATTGCCAACGCTGTTTCCCAGACATTTATTTGGGGCAGAATATCAGACAAGTACCAAGCGCGTACTAGCCTAGTGGTTATTGGAGAAATAATAGCTGCTTTTGGCTATATCCTTGTGTACTTTGTACACATCTACTTGTTTAATGTAGACGGTCCGGTTACGGCTGCTTACAGTATAATAGCTGGGCTTGCTCTTCTCGAATTTTTCTGGTCGATGAGTAATCTTGGTTGGAGTGCTCTCATCTCTGATCTGACGAATTCGCAAGAAAGAGGGAAATTAATGAGCCTAGTCTCAAGTATTGGGGGCGTTGGGCGAATAGTGGGGATTTCAGTTTCAGGGTTAATGTATGATGTGGGAGGCGAAGGTGGAGGGTTCAGAAATGGTACATTGTTTTTCTTTGCAGCTGGGATCATGCTTGTGAGCGCAGTCCTTATTTGGTTCAGTACTCACAATTCAGAGCGCGTGTCCGAAGACCGATTAGATTCGACGACAGTCAACAATCAAAATGCAGAGTTTCCAACGGAT
>JAUWDF010000155.1 GCA_030608925.1 Candidatus Bathyarchaeota archaeon
AACGAAATTAGAGTTCTTGAATTCAGACCATCCGTTCTGATGTGTAGTATTGTTTTACACACAAATGGTATTATTGGTTCCTCAAGAAACCTTGGACCTCGTAACTTGAAATACAGAGGGCATGATTTGCGCATCAAAAGAATTACAGATGTAAGGCTACTACTATCAAGAAGAGGAATGGCTATACCGGTTTCTTTTCTGATGCTCTTTGTTTCTCTTACAATAATAGTATCAGCGACTTTCTATGTTTCTGTGGTGGAAATTCAGGCGAGGGGAAAGCTTGTCAATGTAGCTGTAGCAAAGCAGAGTATGGTAGCGCTTGAGAATTCTATAGAAGCCTTAACATGGTCTCCAGACTCCTCGATTATATATCTTTTTGAAGATGGAGGAGGCATATTTGAAACATTTCCAACCGAGAATAGACTTTTGGTTAACGTAACTGATCAGGTTTTCCAAGATGTGGTTTTCAATGGTACTGTAGGAAAAGTAGTCTATCAATTGCCTTCGACTGAAACATCGGTTTCAACTCTATACATGAAGGGCGATAGGAGAGCAATAACCAATCAGACCGAATTGACCCTATCACAGATGTATTTATCACCAGGAGAATTGACCCCTGAAATAACTCTAACTTACCGCCCCATGGTAACTATAAGTGAAACAGGCTACAGTAATGGAAAACCCGTGAATACACTTCGGCTCTACATCATTAGCTTGAATCACTCAACTGATTTTTTAGCTCAAGGGAAATTTAAAGCAAAGGCTACTTGCACAGGGGTGATAACATATTCACAGCAATATAATTTCACTGAAACAATATCTTCTATTTCAGTAAGAGCAGTTCTTGATGGTAGAACTGACATCGTTGTATTGCCTGTTTCAAGCAATACAAATGGAGCTTTCATCCTGGTTGAAACTCTGGTATGTTATATCAAATTGGAAAGAGTACAGGGTGGAAGCTAGAAGATGCCCACGATAACACCCAGCTATATCTACACTTTTTTCGCAATGGTAATAGTATCTAGTATTCTCATATCATCTTTCAGTGCTTATGTAGTGGCTTTGAAAACAATACCTGAGGTCCAACAGCTAGAGAACTTGCTGAAACATGTAGCGTCTCAAGGGTATAGGCTAATAACATTAACAAATGTGGCAAACTCAACATCGCGAGTTGTGCTAGAATTACCTTCATCTATTGGAAGCAAACAATACTGGTTCAGACTTTGCAATGACTCATCTAGAGCTTGGGTTGAAGGTGCTCTTGGACCGATAACCAAGGTTAGTGTGGGGAATCAAGTATCTCTGCCGAATATGATAGTAGCTGTCGGTAATTATTCCAGTGTAAATGGTCCAGCTGTTCTGGAATCTTATTTGGACCAGGCAATTCCTGTTCTACATCTTATTGCATGGAGTGAAGAAGCGTGAAATTTAGAAAGAAAGAAATCAACACAACTCTTGATGAAGAAGAAACCTTCAGGATTTCAGGAGAAACATTAGCAGGATATCTAGACTTGAAAAGATGTACTGTTCCTGAAGGCTACGTTGAAATTGAAACATATCCTCTGAAAGCACCCTTTTCCTATTCAGTAATAGTCCAAGAGGAGGAAACTGGAGCTTATTTGTACATTGTGGATGAGTTACCCCTCACAAAAGAGGAAAATGAACTCTCTTTCAGAATGAAAAATATCTTGGAATATGAGTTAAAGGCGCCTGAAGCTGACGAGACACTCGGTGAATCCTTCAATACCCAAGTACCAAGGATAATTGACTCGCACCAGAAAGCATTCAAAGATGTTTCACAGATAAGCCTCAGAAAGATACTTTATTACCTAGAACGAAACGTGGTTGGATATGGAAAAATAGACCCCTTAATGCAGGACCCGTATATAGAAGACATAAGCTGTAGCGGCGTCAACAAACACATTTTCCTTTGGCACACACGATATGAGAACATACCAACCAATATTTCCTTCAAAGAAGAACAGAACCTAAACGATTTTATTATGAAAATAGTGCACAAAGCTGGAAAACATGTCAGCGTAGCCTTCCCATTAGTAGATGTTACCCTACCAGGTCAACATCGCCTGGCTGTATCCTATGGAAAGGAAACAACTCCATCAGGTACAAGCTTCACCATCCGAAAATTCCGCGAAGACCCTTTTACAATAATCGATTTAATCACAAACGAGACCATCGATGAAAACATTGCTGCTTACCTGTGGCTTCTGATGGAAAATAAAATGTCAGTGATGATCATGGGCGCTACTGGAGCAGGCAAAACAACTGCCCTCAATGCAATTGCTTGCTTGATAAGACCAAACTATAAAATAATTTCAGTGGAAGAGGTTGCTGAGATAAACCTGCCCCATGAAAATTGGACAGCCACAATTGCCCGTTCAGGATTTGGAATGGAAAATGAAGGGGAAATTCCACTTTATGATTTAATCAAATCTGCAGTGCGTCATCGTCCAGATCTAATAGTTGTGGGAGAGGTTCGAGGAGATGAGGCTTACGTGCTTTTTCAAGCGTTAGCAACTGGACATGGAGGACTATGCACTATACATGCTGAAGATGTGGAAACAGCGATAAAAAGACTGACTCAACCTCCTATGAAAATTCCCTCATCAATCATTCCCCTCATGAACTGTGCAATTATAGTTAAACATGTTAGAGCACCAATATTCCTGAGTGGGGAGAAAAGACTTTCAAGTAGAAAACTCGTTCGGGTGACTGAAATCGAAAACGCAGACTCCCTGATCGATGTATTTACGTGGACAGCCTCAGCTGACGCTTTCAAAGCAAACCTGAATTCTAGCTACCTGATACAGAAAATCGCACGAGATCTAGATATATCCGTAGATAGAGTCATGGATGACCTGGAACAGCGAAGAAAAACGCTTCTTCACATGGCTGAGCACAACATCAGAGATTACCGAAGCGTGAATACTGTCTTGAGTGAGTACTACTACACTCCTAAGATCTCGCAACACAGTGGATGAGAGACATGGTCCATATGCCTAACCCCATTAGCATGTTTCGTTCAATTATATCACTCCTTTCCGGAAAGCAAAACAACTCCAACATAAACAGAGAGCTTCCTTTCACCGTAATGCTATTCACATTAATGTCAGCTAGTGGAGTGGCTGTGTATGATTCTTGGAAGAAGATGTGTCGGGTAAGTCTGTTACCTGAAACACAAAAGGAAGCAAAAGAAATGCTCCGACAAGTGGATATTTTAGGATATGATCCATTGACAGTGATGTATAAGAAAGCTGAGGAAACAACTTCAAAAACCTATCGAGACTTTCTTGCAGGATATGTTTCTTCAATCAGGAGCGGCTCAAATGTTGTTAACTTCCTAAGAAGTAAGCTCCGATCAATTCTAGATGTGCAAAGTGCAACAGCATTCCGCTCAATTGAGAGATTAGGAACCCTTGTTGAGGCGTACGCGGTAATGATGATTGTCACCCT
>JAUWDF010000059.1 GCA_030608925.1 Candidatus Bathyarchaeota archaeon
GATTCATATAATCCTTAAGAGCAGTCTTCAACGTTTTTGAGGCTAATACTGAGCAATGGATGTCTGCTTCAGGAAGACCGTCGAGAGCTTCAAGAATCTTCTCAGAGTTGATTTCTTCTGCTTCAAAGACTTGTCTACCTCGAATCAAACCTGTTGTAACGCTACCGCACGCCATACTTGTACCGCAACCATCAGTCCAAAATTTCGCATCAACGATTTTGCAGGCTTTTATTTCTAGGGAAATTTCCATTGTATCACCACAAGATCCAGTAATTCTAGCAATGCCATCAGCTTCTTCTACGCGACCAACATTTTGAGGATTCATAGCATGTTCTATGGCTTTTTTTGAGTAAGTCCTATGCATTTCGAGCATGACAATTTTTTCGATCTTATCGAATCCCAAAACTAGAAGCCTCCGTATGTCTTTTGTCTTACTCAAGACTTGAATGCTGAAGAATTCTTAATCTGTTCGGAAGGAAACTTCCTTCCTCAAATGTGGATAGAGTCATTTCTTAAGTGCTTCTTTCAAAGCATCTTCAATGGCTTGCGTAACTTTGGTTCCACCCTTTGCTAGATTGATTGTTATGCTATGGTGCTCCAGTATTGATGATGCGCCATGACCTAATTGTGGGGCAATCACGAAGTCAACTTTGGAATCTACTAATTCTTTGACTGCTATTGGTCCAGCTCCATGTTCGTAGGGGAGTGCAGGGTTCTCAATAATTCTTAATATTTGAATCGTTCCATCTTCAATGTCTGCTATGGTAAAAGTGCTTGCTCTGCCAAAAACTTCTGAGACGGTGTCTTCCAAACCTTTCTTTCCATTCGTTGCCACAGCTATTCGAAGTTTCTTCTTCAACTGGTTTCCTCCACTAAAAGATGGATGGTAGGGGTCAAAAGATACGTTCTCCTCTACCCCGCGGTCCTATTGCTGCTTCTTTTCCGTTTGTTCAAGTTTTGCCCTTGCTTCTTCGATTCTGGACGCGATTTCGCTCATTTCTTGGTCAAGATCTGCTCTTTCAGCTTCAAGTTCTTTTTTATAGTTCTCCAATGCTGTAACTTTTTGTTCTGGAGTTTGGGGTTGCGCTACCGGCGGATACATTGGTGGGTAAGCGTATGGAGTTTGTGGTGGCACTTGCGGGTGTATTAACTGTGGGTGAGGTTGCTGATACTGCGGTGGATACTCCCACCATCCTCTTCCAAAGCCTCTGCCCCATCCTCTGCCGAAACCTCTACCGCGTCCTCTGCGCCATCCTCTACCAAAGCCACCTCTTCCCCCAAATCCTGGTGTGGGATTCATGAAACCTGGGACTGGATAGCCAGCGCAATAGCCTGCTGCTCTTCCGGTCATGGGTCCTTGACCCCAAGGTCCTGTTCTATTTCCTCTTGGCATTTTTTTATTTCACCTCTATTTTTGTGCTTATGCACATTAATGTTTATTAGATAATGCACAGAAATATATAAAAGTTGCGGTATCATCATATGTAGTCGAGTAACATGACTTGGAAACGTCGACGTAGACGTGGCATGAGAGGGAGATTCCCCAAGCCAATCAGTATAGAGAAGGCTCCAACTATTAAGAGATTTACACCAAATCCCCAAGTGAATCCGGAACCTATCTATATCGAGCCAGCTGAACTAGAAGTTCTAAGACTAGTGGATCTTGAAGGGCTTTCTCAAGAAGAAGCTGGAGAGAGAATGGGAGTTTCCCGAGGAACCGTCTGGAGGCTTGTGCAAAGCGCAAGGAAGAAGACAGCCCAAGCCCTAACTGCAGGAAGACCTCTTGAAGTTTCCACTGAAGCAAATCAGACTACTGATAGGTACGAGTAGCTTGATACTGTTCCTAATAATCGCAAGTTCATTTTCGATTAGTGCAATTGCCTTTGTCGGAGTAGTTAGTATTGCATTTAAGGACAAGATACTTGACAGTATTTTGCTGTCTCTGGCAGGATTTGCTGCAGGCGCTTTAATAGGCGGAGCGTTCTTACACTTATTACCTGAAACATGGGCTATTACCTCTCATCACAGGTGGGGGAAGCTATAGTCTACATTTTGCCTTTTGCAGCTGGAGGCTTTATCTACATAGCTGCTTCGGACTTGATTCCAGAACTCCATAAAGAAGAAAATCTGCGAAGGTCATTAGCATCTTTTGCCTTTCTCCTTTTGGGGTTCATGCTTATGCTGTTTGTAAAACTTTTTCTTTCGCGCTAAGAGGGGAAGTAACAGGTTTGAATGATTTAAGGCTTGCTTTCGGTCCTGTTCCGTCAAGACGCTTAGGACGAAGCTTGGGAATAAACAATGTTCCAGCGAAAACTTGCACATATTCGTGCGTCTATTGTCAAGTAGGAAAAACCTTGATCAAGACGACTAAAAGGCAACCATTCTATACACCAAAGGTAATATTCAACGAAGTCAAAAGGAAACTAGAGGAAGCAAATGTCAGGGATGAAAGATCTGATTACCTGACTTTTGTCCCTGATGGTGAACCAACCTTAGATGTTAACTTGGGCGATCAAATATCTTTGTTAAGACGGATTGGAATTCCTATGGCTGTCTTAACCAACGCTTCGATGGTTTTCTGCAATGATGTGAGAGAAGATCTGCTGAGTGCAGATTTAGTTTCTTTAAAGGTTGACGCTGTCAGCGAAGGCTTATGGAGAAGAGTAAACAGGCCTCACCACGCTCTTAACCTCTCCGCAATCCTGAATGGTATAACTAAGTTTGTAAGGGACTTCAAGGGAACGGTTGTCAGCGAAACGATGCTTATGGATGGAATAGACTATGGAAACGAATTTGATAAGGTTGCAGAATTTCTGAAACATTTGAAACGGCTAGATAAAGCATACATAGCTATTCCAACGAGACCACCTGCGGAAAGGTGGGTTAGACCGGCTAAAGAAGAAACGATAAATGTTGCCTTTCAAGCCTTTTCCAGCAAACTTGGCCCAAATAGAGTTGAGTATTTGATAGGGTACGAGGGAAATGCCTTCGCTTTCACTGGGAAAGTTGAAGATGATCTGCTGAGTATAACTGCGGTGCATCCAATGCGTAGAGAAGCTTTTAACGAGCTTTTGAGAAAAGCTGGAGCTGATTGGAGCGTTATTGAAAAATTTTTACATGAACGTAAGCTTATGGAGTTGGATTATGAAGGGAATACATACTATATGCGAAGGCTACTAAACAGAACCTAAACAGACATATACCTGGTTCAGCCTGGAATTTTTAATAGGATGGCCTACATACAAAGAATTCTCTTATTACGTAGTGAATGTGCGTGCGCATTCAAACTCTCCTGATAATGTCCTTCCACATCTCGCTTATCTCGCGTGAAACTCTGCTTTTAGGCGAATATTCTACAACAGGCGTTTCGAAAACCATTGCTTTCGTGACAATAGAGTCGAAAGGAACTTTACCCACAATATCAATTCTCTGTCTGCTGCAAAACCTTTCTATTTTTATGGTGTTTCGCTGGTTCAAGTCATGTTTGTTTATGCATACCAGTGGTTGTACGTCAAAGTGGGCTAGAAGCTGCAACGCTCGTTTCATGTCGTGGATTCCTGAGACTGTAGGTTCAGTGACAATGACTCCCATGTCTGTTCCAGTTACTGAAGCAATTACAGGACAGCCTATCCCTGGTGGACCATCGATTAGGATGAGGTCACTATTTCCTTTCGTTGCGACTTCTTTAGCGTTCTGCCTCACTAAGGCAACTAGTTTGCCAGAGTTTGCCCCGCCGGGTGATAATAATGCATGAGATAACAGACCATACTTAGTCTTGGATATGAAAGCTTCGCCAGAAACACGTTCTTTCATGGTCACGGCAGCTTCTGGACAAATGACCACACAAGTGCCGCAGCCTTCACAACGAATGGAGTCAACATGAAAATCCGTTATAGCTTCAAACCTACAAGCCTCTTGGCACAGGCCACATTCAACACATTTTTCAGTATCGATTTCCGCTAGCTCTGGACCTTCAAACTCCTGAGTCTGAATAGGTGATGGATGAAGAAGTATGTGCAAATCAGGAGCATCAACATCACAATCAACTATAACTGAGTTACGAGATAAGACAGCAAAAGAAGCTGTGATTGTTGTTTTTCCAGTTCCACCCTTTCCGCTTAAGATGACTATCTCTTTCAAACCTGTAAGCTCTCCTTTATCTTGTCGAGGAGCCAATGGAACTTTTTCTTCCATTCCGGCATTTCCAACACAAAGGGCTTTCCTACAGAGTATAGTTCCGCGATTTTTCTCTCATATGGGATTTCAAGCAGGATGGGAATTGTTTTTTCTCTGCAATATGCGTGGACCTTTTTATCCCCGATTCCAGCTCTATTTACGACAACGCCAAAAGGAATTTTTAGCTTGCTTATCACCTCAACTGCAATTTTCAGATCGTACAGGCCAAAAGGGGTAGGTTCAGTTACCAGAATAGTGTAATCACTGCCATGAACTGCTTCGATTACGGGGCATGATGTACCCGGGGGGACATCAATAATGGTGTCAACTTTTTTGAGTGGTTGCATTTGTTTCTTCACCGCTCTTATTATTGGAGGTGCCATAGGCTCACCAACGTTAAGTTCCCCGTAGACAAGTTTGACCCCTTTTGCAAATCCCTTTTTTGTCGTTCCAATCTTCCGTTTCTTTTCACTTATTGCGTTTTTTGGACAGACAATTGCGCAGCCCCCACAGCTGCTGCAGAGTTCTGGAAAAAACATGATTTTCTTGTTGGTGATGAAGAGAGCGTTGAACTTACAGAATTTGGCGCATTCTCCGCAATAGTTACATTTTTTCTCGTCGATAACTGGAATGTTTACATATACAGGACTTGTTTCTGTAACTTTTGGGTGTAGAAGCAAATGAGCATTTGGCTCTTCAACGTCACAGTCTAAGAGTTGAACATTTTCGAGAGATATTGCCATATTCACTGCTACCGTGGTTTTTCCAGTACCTCCTTTACCACTGGCTATTGAGAGAATCATTGTGTGTCCTTCAAAATTTTAAATCTCTTCAAGGATTTCGTGCCTCGTGACAGCCTTCTGTTAGTTCTTCCAGCTTATCTCTATTGTAAGCCATGATAACGTTTATGACTTTGTTTGAATTCGCCTTTAAGACTGCTACTCGTTCACTTTGGTAGATGCTTATACCTCGTGCACCCATACCGTAGGCTATTATCACATTTGGTTTGAGGTTCAAGATGAAATCCGCCCGTCTCCCTCTACCACCGAAATGTTCACCTGCGTTAGGTACTGTCTTTTGTTCTATAATCTGTCCGTTTTCGTCTAGATCGATGACTGCAAAGAAAGGAGTTCGCCCAAAGTGCTCAGAAATCTGAGCGTCCAAACCAGATTCGTCGACCACAGGGATTACTATTCTCACAGGTTACCACCTCCTTTTCTAAAGCTTTTTGTCAGTTCCGTGGGTTTCGTCTGAGTTGTATATATCTCAAGTATTCCTTACTCCCGTCGCCTTCCTTGGCCACTCCCTCTTCCTTGACCCATTCCAAAGTGACCACGTACGGTTGATGTCTTAGTTTCATGTAGCTCTCCTCGTTTGAATTGTTCAATGGCTTCTTTAACTGTCCCCGAAGCGCCTACAATGATTACTTTTCCTGCAGCTGAAAGAGTCTGAAATGCATTTGGCCCAACATT
>JAUWDF010000191.1 GCA_030608925.1 Candidatus Bathyarchaeota archaeon
GTTTCAGGTTTCTTGGACTTGACGTATATCTTTCCAGCCTCACTTCTTACATTACCTAATGCCTCCAACTTCGTCTTTATATCATCCATCAGAATAGATCTGCGTTCCATCAATGTAGCATCGGGATCAATGACTATTTCCTCGCTTTCTGAATCTTCATATACTCTCTTTGCAATATCTTCCATCTTGGTGTGTATTATGTCGCGAGCAGCTTTAGCAGCTTTGTCACGACTTTTTCTGTGTTTTTTATCCAGGTAAGTTGTCATTATTGGTGTGGAGGGTACTCGTCGAGCATCAACAATCTCTATTAGTCGAGGTAATCCCAACGTAACATTTTGTTCCCTTACTCCTGCATAGTGAAATGTTCGCAGAGTCATCTGAGTGCCTGGTTCGCCAATGGACTGGGCAGCCACTATGCCAACTGCTTCCCCTGGTTCAACAAAAGCTTGCTTGTAATTTCTCAGAGTCAAACTTATTGTTTGATCGACTCCTTTCTTGCTTAACTTGGTCTTACCTAATTCACGTTTCAATTCCTCCATTAGCAACGGTGTTAGCTCACTACTTATGCCCCTCAGTTCTTCTTCAACATACTTGGCTGAAGCCTTACTTCCACGGTATTGTGCAAGGTCTACTTGGGCGACTAGTCTCCTAACGTTTACAGCTTTTCCATGATCACTTTTTGCGGGATCCACTCCGTCTTCGCCATATCGAAATTGAACAATCTCACCCACTGAATTTCGAACTGTACCATCGTATTCTATTCGTAAATGCTCGAGGGCGTTGATCAACCGTCTTTGCATATATCCGCTCTGCTGAGTTCGGACTGCTGTGTCCACTAGGCCTTCACGACCACCCATAGCGTGGAAAAAGAATTCGACGGGGTCTAAGCCTGATTGGTAAGAAGAGTAGACAAATCCTCTTGCTTTTGGTGATGGATCACCTGGTTTGAAGTGTGGTAATGCCCTTTCCACGTAACCTCGCATAATGCGCTTTCCTCGAACTGATTGTTGGCCAACACAAGCTGTCATCTGACCAATGTTTAGGTTAGATCCTCTGGCTCCAGTTCGCGTCATTATTATACCCCCGTTTTCAATAGTGAAATCCTGATCAGCGATTTTGCCAGCGCTGTCTCTTGCTATAGCCAGTTCATTCATAACATAGATTTCAAAAGAGTTGTGAAGTGATTGTCCGGGTAGTCTCTGAAGAGTTTCGTTCTTATAAGATTCAATAAGTTTTCGTACATTTTCCTCGCGTTTTTGTAGAGTTCTAGATATTTTGGTTTGAGCCTTTGCGGATAACACGAGTTCATCAAACGAATAAGTGAAACCTCGTATTGACATGAAAAGTTTCAGAAGTTGGCAAATGCTATTCAGGAATAGTCTGCCCCGTCTTGTTCCGTAATCTTTTATTATTCGGTGAAGAACGCTTTCTGATTGTTCAGCACCTATAGAACGTCTATCGATGACTCCTGATTTGAGAACGCCGTTTTTAATGACAACATAGGCATCATACTGGCATTCTTCTCTTAAGCATTTACTGCAACTCTGACAGATAGTAGCTTTAAGTGTGTAGTTGAAGTCTTTGGGTAGGAACATGCTGAATATTTGTTTTCCAGTCCACATTTCTTTTGGTTTCTTCAATACAGGTACAGGCAAGGGACCTTCGTATCCAGCAGATGTTAATAACCTGCAAACATCTTCCTTGCTAAGGAAGGTAGATTTCCTCGTTAACAAGTAGGCAGAAGTGATATAGTCCCGAATAGCCCCTATTATGGGTCCACCAAACCTAGGGGACAACATCTGGTCTTGAACCTGCATCAGCACAAGCGCTTCTGTTCTCGCTTCTTCACTTTGAGGAATGTGGAGATTCATTTCATCTCCATCAAAATCAGCATTGTAAGGTGGACAGACACAGAGATGCAGACGAAATGTTTTGTATGGAAGGATTTTGACCTTATGAGCCATTATTGACATACGGTGGAGAGATGGTTGACGATTGAAAATTGCTGTATCCCCATCTTTCAAATGTCGCTCAACAATGAATCCGGGTTCTATAACCTCAGCGATTTTGTCGCGATCGATCACAAACTCCAAACGAATTCGCTTACCATCTGGTCTAAGCACATATAAAGCGCCTGGATATTTATCTGGACCATTTCTAACAAAAGTTTGCATATATTCAAGGTTCCACTCAGTTACCTTTTCGGGGATTGATAGTTTCATTGCAATAATCTTGGGGACACCTACTTCACTAATATCCAAGTTAGGATCTGGCGAAATCACCGTTCTAGCTGAAAAGTCCACTCTTTTCCCGGAAAGATTGCTTCTAAAACGTCCTTCTTTTCCTTTCAGACGCTGAGATAATGTTTTTAATGCCCTTCCAGAACGATGTCTGGCAGGCGGTATCCCACTTGCTTCGTTATTATAGTACGTGGTCACATGATACTGAAGTAGTTCTGAAAGGTCTTGTATAATAAGGGTAGGAGCTCCAGCTTCCATGTTTTCCTTTAAGCGTTGGTTAATCCGAATAATGTCCACAAGTTTGTGAGTTAAGTCATCTTCTGATCTAATTCCAGACTCTAAAGTAATTGATGGTCTGACGTAAACTGGTGGAACAAAAAGAACCTGAAGGACCATCCATTCAGGTCTTGCTGTTCTAGGAGTGAAACCAATAAGCTCCAAGTCTTCGTCAGTTATCCGTTCCAGTCTTTCACGCACCATGCTGGGAGTCAGCTGACGTGAGCCTTCTTCAGGGATTTCTTCTCGAAAGCGAGTTGGTTTCTCATATAGAATCTTGTGCTTGGGTGCCCCACAGTAATCGCATGCTTTAGTTTTTGCTTCCTTCACAACCTTCTTATAAATCGAATCGGGCACTACGCCAAGGAGCTTTCGGGCACGTTCAATTTGCTCTCTTACTTTCCTGATCTTTTCCTCTGTTAATGTAATACGACCACAATTCTTGCATGTAACACTTAAGAGATTATGAATGATTTTCGTGAAGGCAATATGAAATATGGGG
>JAUWDF010000245.1 GCA_030608925.1 Candidatus Bathyarchaeota archaeon
TATACCTAGGTCGAAACTCTTCTTAGCCATTGCTTTACAGGGTGGAGCTGAGCTGGCTCTAATGCTCGCAGTCCCCCTATCTGTCACACTGCTAATCATAGGAAACCTTACATGGGTTTCAATCATAGCATGCGTATTAACACTCTTTTGGCTAGGTTTTGGTGTAGCTGGCTTGATGCTGAGCCTATCTTTCATAGCTTTCAAGTCTTCTGATCTATACACAGCAGTCGTCACGGGATTAAGCACGATAATAATTCGCTTCAGCACAGTGCTTTACCCATTCATTTTTCTACCTCCTCAATACGCCTCAGCTGCACTTTTCAGTCCACTCACATATGGATCTGATTTAGTTCGCCTCATTCTTGGGTTTGAACCAAGCATTCTTCTTAATCCCATCTACACTGTGAGTGTGCTGGTTGCCCTTTCAGTCAGTACTCTGGGTTTAGGTCTAGTCTTGGTTCAGAGACTTGTGGAAGGAGTGAAGAGTGCATGAGTGAGATTAGAGTCATTCTAGCTCTGGCTAGGAACGATTTTTCTTACTTTTTTCGGACAAAGTGGCTCATGGCCGTGCTACTTAGCCTTAATCTCTCCGACATGCTGGTGGTAGCTCTCGTCTACGAGAGAATGATGACCTTTGATTATTTCGCTTATTTTGTACCCGCTGTAATAATTATGGGACTTTTCGCTGCTTCTATGGATACAGGAAGGCGAATTTGGTTGGCTCTCCGTGAAAACGTCATCCAGTATGAATTATCACTCCCAGTTAGCACGCAAGGTATTGTCATAGCATACCTCCTTGCTGGAGGCGCAGCTGCCCTTGTATACGCCAGTTCCCTTATGGCTATTGCTCTGATTGTGCTTCCAGCGAATGCTATTTGGACAGCCTTAGTATTGTTGCCCTTTCTTTTTGTACTGGCAATGGGGCTAGCTGGGATCGCAGCTACTCTCGCTGCGATTGCGTCCACGCATGGGGAATTCTTCTTTGCATTCCAAAACATTCTGCAAGTTACTCTCTTAACCCTGAGCACAGTATATTACCCTATAGAAATAATTCAAAACTACTTACCACCAATCTTGGTGACAGTTGTTTCCGCAAACCCTTTAAGTTTAACAGTTGAAGCCCTACGCCAATTCGCCTTCGTAGGAGTTCCTATTGACATGGGCTATCTCGTCAATATTCTTCTTGCTAGTTTACCCTTCACTATAATAGGAGCCTTAGCCTACTGGAGTGCCCTTCGTAAATTACAAGTCAATGGAAAAATTTGAAGGATCTAAGTTTCTCACAAAAAGCATTAAATTTGTTTCATTGATTAGAGGAGATGGGTGCGGAGTTGAAACCTTCAGCCCGAGGATTACTATATATTGCTGCAGCTTGGATGCTGATTGTTCTCTATTCCATATTTCTCACGAGTGCTGTAGAAACCATCCTCGAATTCTTACCCATTGGGCTTCCTCCAGATAGCATTGTGAGACATGTAGTTGTCTTTATTTACGCTCTTGCAGTGGTGAGTTTTTTAGGGGGTTCCCAGATTCCAGCTGTTTTCTTAAAAAAGAAAAGTTTCGTTGTGCAATTTGTTTTCAGTGCGACCTTTGGCCTATTCCTAATCATTATTACAATGAGTGTACGGGCAACATTTCTCAAACCGTTTTTTGAGACCAATCCCATAATTGCATTGGAATATCTAACTATACCCTATATTTTCATGATCTTCATCGATCTTTATCTAAGTGGGCGTCTCAAAGCGTTTTGTTGGAGCGATTTCTGGCACTTCATCAAGGGTACATTCCTGTACCCCAAGCGAACCTTTGAAGATTTAGTTCTTCATCGCTCAATCTGTTACTCGTTTGTCTCCGTGGTTTTTGTATCGATTGTTTGGATGATTCGAATCGCAGTGTTTTCGGATATGAGTTTCACACCTACTCGATGGGATAATTCCATCTTACACCTAGGGAACCCTTTAGGATGGATATCTCAGTTGGCTTTGACAATTCCAGTTCTCTTGCTCTTATGGTTGTCAGTGTCAGTCATTGCTCACTTCGTGGGACGGAAAATCGGTGGAATAGGGACCTTCTCTGAAGCAGCATCTCTGTTAGGTCTTAGTCTTCTACCTTCTTCAGTTGTGATCCTTGTGGATTTTCTCGAGTTTGGGCTGGAAAATGGAAGTTTCATTGTACCAGATGTGATCTTTTTAGTTTCCGGTTTTTTCATTCCTTTGATTGTGTGGCCCCTAATCTTGGTTACATTGGCTGTAAAAATATCTGAAAGTCTTTCATGGAGAAGGTCTAGTCTTCCAGCAGTAGTTTCCTTCGTGCCAATTTTCATTCTCGTCGCTCGAATATTTCTGTAGGGCTTCTTAACCTGTTAATTTTCGAGGATCTGGACAGAAGAAGCTTTGAATGCAATGAAGATGTCGGATCCAATGTTAATTCTCATTTCAGCGAGTGACCGCTTTGTAATTTGGACAGTAAACGTTTTTCCAGCTAGGATTTTCAGCTTAACCACAGTTCCCAAGTCCGTGATCTCAACAATTTTGCCTTTGAGAGTGT
>JAUWDF010000113.1 GCA_030608925.1 Candidatus Bathyarchaeota archaeon
CATTAGAGTCCAGATAATATCCTCTACTAGCGCGTGTGAGAGAGATATCTCACACGTATCTTGATTGGGAAAAGAAAATAAATGGGCAAATTGTAAAGTGTCCACAGTCCCTGCTCCAGCGGCTATGGTCTAGTTTGGCTAGGACATCAGCCTGCCACGCTGACAACCCGGGTTCAAATCCCGGTGGCCGCACCAATTCTCGAATGCTTGCGATTTTTCTTGACAATGTATTGAGTACACACAAATTACTGTTGAGCTTAACCACACGTATTCCTATAAGTATTGCAAGTACATAATTAAGCGAATACTGATGGAAAAACACGTCCTTTTTCCTTGGAACAATAGGCCCCGTCCATTTATCAAGTGGGCTGGAGGAAAAACTCAAATGTTGAGTAATTTGAAACGTTATTTTCCCAAATCATTTGACACTTACTATGAACCGTTTCTAGGAGGTGGAGCTGTATTTTTTCATCTCATGCATAATCGTCCTCGGTTCAATGCTGTATTATCGGACGTGAACCGAGAACTCGTTGAGACGTATTGTGTCGTGAAAAATCAGGTTGAAGAGTTGATTGAAACCCTAATGAACCATGAATCTGAATACAAACGTGATCCCAGAAGATACTACTATTCTGTGAGAACAGAATCTGGTGGCTCTGATCCTGTTGGTAGAGCTGCACATTTAATATTCTTGAATAAAACCTGCTACAATGGATTGTACCGAGTAAATAAGAAGGGCCAGTTCAACGTTCCTTTTGGACGCTTCAAGAACCCAAAAATCTGCGACCAGAGAAATCTTCGTACAATAAGCAAAGTCCTTGTCTGGTCTAATGCGAAACTACTTTCGTTAGACTATCAGATTGCAATTAGAGGCTCAGGAAGGGGTGATTTCATATACTTCGATCCCCCATACCACCCAACGAGTTCTACTGCAAACTTCACGAACTACACTGGTTCCGGTTTTTCGATAGAGGAACAAGAACAACTAGGATTGCTGTTTAGAGAATTAGATGAACGTGGTTGCCAAATCGTTCTGAGTAATTCTGACACGCATAAAGTGCGAGATATTTACGAGGGATATGACATTCAAACGGTCGAAGTGTTGCGAGCCATAAGCTGTAGGAGTAACAAGCGTAAGGGACATACAGAACTGATTATAAGCAATCTTGATAGTCACGTTTTCTCCTAAACCGGATTCATAAATACATTCTATTGAGTTTTCTTAGGTTGAATTACGGATGCTTGAGATCAGACTTTTTTAATTTCCACTCCGACTGTTTCCAAAGCTTCTACGAGGTGAGCTTTATCTGCACCTCTTATTCCCTTCCAATCTAAGAAAACAGTTTCTACTTTCTCCAAGGTACGTTCAATACACTGGCTAATAGTCTTCTTGTCAATCTGTGCGATAGCATATTTAGGAATCATGTGACCGAAAGCCACCTGTTCCTTCAAGGCTATTCGTGTGAATTTTTCACTGTAGTGGGGTCCACCTATGCCAAGAACAACAGTGGATCTATCGAGGGGAGAAGTTAAGGCACTATTCACTGCGTGGGCCACTGCCTCAGCAGCCTTATTATCTCTCCATTGCATTGGTGAGCTTCCAAGTTCCACAAACATTGTAGGCACATCTAGGGACGGTCCATGGTGTGTACATTCGTAGGAAATTTTGTAATCAAATCTTTGTGTGTCCTTTTGGCGAGACAATTCAAGCAAAGCATTCTTCATGGCGTTTGCTGGAGCGATAGACACTTTTTTCGGTAACCCTCCTTTCTGTGCTTCGTTGAGATTACCCGGGGTGTGGACTGAAAGGGTAGGTGTGCCACTCTTACTACTATGGCGTGAAATGAATATTATTAGCTGTGGATTGAAGAAATCTGTGATAGCCTGAGAGTAGATTGTCTCTTCATTTAATGTAACGAGCTTGACAACCTCATCGTTGACTTTCTTGGAATAAACTGGATTGTTTTTGAATCTCTCTGAACCAACCATGAAGTTATAATTGGTCAGTAGTTGGCGGTGGATGTTCATACTTGCTGGATCTATTTTGGAAGAGACTATGAGAATCACTGATTTCGCTCCATTATTCACGTCTGAGCTGTGGAACAGGTTTAAGGCTTTCCATAAAACTTATATCAAATGGCTTCGGCTTCTCAAGAAACTTGGAGGTCTGTTATGAAACATTTGATAAATTTTAAAGACTGGACTCCAGAAGAAGTTAGATTCCTTATAGAGAAATCCATAGAGATTAAGGGGGAACCTTCAAAATATCGATCTGCTCTTCAATACAAATCCTTAGCTATGATTTTTCAAAAGACATCTACTCGAACACGTGTGTCCTTTGAAGTTGCCATGACCCAGTTGGGCGGTCATGCTGTCTTTATGGATTGGCTCACAACTCAGTTCAGACTTGCTGACATAGCTGATGAAATGAAGTACCTTTCTCGCAATGTAGATTGCATCATGGCTCGGTTGAAAAAGAATGTAGATTTAGTTCGAATGGCAAAAGCATCATTAGTACCCGTAATAAATGGTTGCGACGAAAAATATCATCCATGTCAAGCTCTAGCTGATTTAATGACCTTGAAGGAGCACAAAGGTAAACTAGAAAACCTGAAACTTGTCTACATAGGTGTTCACAACAACGTCTGCAACTCTCTCATTGAAGCATGCACTATGATCGGCGTGCACATTACAACAGTTACTCCAATCATCAATGAACCTGCGCAAGACAAAGAGTTGCTGGAAAAAGCTAAAGAAACCGGATTATACAGTTCAACACTTGACATAGCTAACACTGTAAAAGACGCAGATGCAGTATACACTGACACTTGGGTAGACATGGAACTTTTCCTCGATCCAGCATTCAAAGAACAAAAGGAAAAACGCATCAAACTCATGATGCCATACCAAATAAATGACAAGCTGATGAAAAATAGTGACGCCATCATAATGCATGACATGCCAATTCACCGAGGATATGAAATCACTGGCGATATCGTAGAGTCACCAAATAGCGTAATCTATCAACAGGCTGAGAACAGGCTGCACAGTGAAAAGGCAATACTGCTGAAACTACTCCAAGAAATCTAAGGTAATATTCACTCTGAGACGACATATCCCTAGCGAAGAAGCATGAAAATATGCTTTTTGGAAGCAATGTGCGCTCTATATTGAGGGTGCGAGAAAAACACTGATATCTCAACAAGTGTAAATATGCGACTAGGAAATTTGGAGAACTGAGTTATGCAGTATAAAGATGTACCTGAAGTGGAAGTAATAGAACATCAGAAAGTTGATTTACAGGATCCCCTCGTGGTTTTAGGTTTCGCAGGACACGGACTTGTAGGAGGAATAGCTGTCTCCCACATCATCGATCAGCTGAAAATGAAGGAAATCGCACATGTGCGATCCAGATACATTCCACCAGCCGTCGTCTTCATGGATGGCAAGCTAAGACACGCATTCAGAGTTTACTCAGATCAAAAGGGAGAACTATGTGCCATAGTTTGCGAGATTCCACTTCGCTCAGATGGTGCATATCCCATCGCTTCCACACTCTTAGAATGGGTAGAGGAAAAGGGCGCAAAGGAATTGGTTGTGTTGGAAGGCGTTCCCGTCCAAGGATATCCCAAAACTCGCCAATCATACTGCGCAGCTGAAATGGAGAAAATAAGAGAATGTGAAAAGAAAGGCGTGAAGAAAATCACAGCAGGAATTGTACAAGGAATTGCTGGAAGCATCCTAGATGAATGTCTAACCCGAAAAATAACAGGAATAGTTTTTCTTACTCACGTTGTTGCATTCATGCCTGACCCCGAAGGAGCAGCAGTACTCATAAACACCATGAACCAGGTTTATGGATTGGGAATTGACACAAAAATCCTAACAACCAGAGCTGATGAGATAAAACAGAAGCTAAAGAAAGTAGCTGAAAGCGGTCAGAAAATGAGGCAAGCCGAAGAAAAAAGAGGAGTCCCGGAAAGAGTATACATCTAACAGCTCCTCCACAACCTTTCAAGAGTGCGTGCCAGAGGGAACACAGGGGTGTCAAATAGGAAAAAAACTGTGAAACGGTTACATGAGCTTAAGCGTCTTGTCCAAGAAAAATCCATTAAATGGGGAGCTGACCTCATCGGATTCGCAAATATTGCGAGATTTAATCGATATCAAGAGGAAAA
>JAUWDF010000078.1 GCA_030608925.1 Candidatus Bathyarchaeota archaeon
GTTACTAACGTCCACTCGGATTCAACAGATAGATGAAAAAAATTCTTTCTTACTGGCGACAATCACATGTCCGCTGTTGCACAAGTGATGCGCCGCATTTTACGTTTGACTCGATTTCGGGTTTTGAATAGGCTTGAAATGGGTTTATTCTCGTAATCGCAGCTTTAAAATAGCACTGTCGACGTATGTTTGGGGTACAATAAGTATTTGTGAGTAGAAAAAAGTAACGTGAGGAGAGTGTTCAATGTTTGAAGCCGGATGAGCGTGAGTATACAATTAGGTTTAAGCCTTTAACAATTGTTTTTCGTGTTGAACGGGAGGCGCTATTTAAGGAGCTGAAGGCGCAAAAGGAGGAAGTGGATCTCATGATCGAGAACCCAGACTTGGATGTGAAGACGAAGCTGAAGGCTTATGATGTTTCCTTGAAATTGGCGAAAGCTATGGCGGGCATCCTCGACTCTGGTGAAACTCGCCAAATAAACGAGACTCTTGATCAACTGAAAAAGGATGTGAAGGGGGAACTGGCGAGGAGAAAACGCGAGGATAACCGACGAATGGCGCTTAAGCGATTGAGGATGCAGGGACCTGATCGTGGCTCCTGAAACTTTTCACACCCATTTACAGAAGCAGATGCGGATTCAAATCCCTAGGCTGCTCAGATGGAAGTACAAGCTAGATCCAGGAGACGTTATGCGGGTACAGGTTACTAGCATGGATTCACATGACTCGCAGCGGTTCCTAGCAAAAATGCAGCAAGGTGGACGTTTAACAGTGCCTAAAACCTCCGCGGAACTGCTGAGCCTGAAACTCCACCAACTCGCTAAAATAGTCATATGGCTACCCCCAGAGAACACCGCTACAAACTGATATTACACACGCGTATATTCTTGAATGAAAATTATTTACAGTTTCGAATGCGCGCGCAAGCGGGAACTGGATTAATCAGCTGACCAGACGAGATTGAGGAGATTAAATTGCAGTACAAGTTTCTTAAAAGCGTCGATAGCATCTATTCGTGGTCCAACATTGTATATAACCTGCAGATTCTGAGGAGAAATACCTGGCTGCCTCACTCTGAATTGAAGAAGATTCAGTTGAAGAAGCTTAGATGTATAATAAAATACGCATATGAAAACGTCCCATTTTACCATCAAAGATTCAACAGGGTAAAAGTCAAGCCCAGCCAGATAAAATCACTAGAAGATCTACGAAAGATTCCTGTTCTTACAAAGTCAGATGTTCAAATGAATACCCACTCATTAATCTCACGAAGAATGAGAAAGGAGAGGTGTAGGAAAGAAGAAACCTCAGGTACAACAGGTATACCCTTAACTATTTTCTCCGAAAAAACGGCGTCCTACATTATGGCAGCGAACAAACTCAGACACAATGTGGAAAACGGTGGCAGACTATTTAGAGACAGATATGTGCTCCTCCTCCCAATAAGAAGGCCAAGTCAAACGACGGTTTTAGGATCTCTTCTTAAACGCTTAGGAATTCTTAGAAGACGCTTAATGTGCACAGAAGACGCGATTGAAGATATCACTAAAAGATTAGTTGAATTTAAGCCAGATGCAGTAGATGCCCTTCCAAGTTTCCTTCTACTCTTAGCGAGGGAACAAGAAAATAAGGGGATGTTTATCCGACCAAGACTTGTTTTTTCCAGTGGTGAACTCCTTGACGCTAGGAGTCGGAAGCTGATAAACACCGCCTTCGAAACAGAGATGTTTGACATATATGGGTGCACAGAAGCAGGAAATATCGCTTGGGAATGCTCTGAGCATGCGGGCTACCACACAAACATGGATTTAGTTGTGACAGAATTTGTTAAGGACAGCGAGTGTGGAGTGGTTGGAGAGAGTGGTGAGATCATCCTCACACCTCTCTGGAATTATGCTATGCCTTTAATAAGATATAAGATCGGTGACGTTGGAACGCAAAGCGATGAGACCTGCCCCTGCGGAAGAGGGCTGCCTCTAATGAAAGTATTGGAGGGAAGATCAGATGATTTCATAATCTTGCCAAGTGGCAGGATCATTCCGCCCTATGTCACATCTATGTATTTTTCAAACATTGAAGGAATAGCTGAGTACAAAATTATTCAAGAGACTAAACAACATTTCATCATACAAATTGTACCGAGAGAAGAGTATGGCGATAGCTTATATCTTCAATTAAAAAGCAGATTACTAAAAGGGTTCAATGAACCTGTAACGATAGATATAGAGGTTGTGGATGCTATACCCCGGAGTGGTAAACTTCGGCGGGTAGTCTCCAAATGTTTACCTCGAGAAAAGTTTCTCTTCTCCTAACAGCCACAGCACAGATGTGCGCGCATTCTTGGAGCGGCTCTTAGAAGAGGATGACCCTCCTAAAATGCGCCCTTTAGCAACTAAGCCAGCAACAAGAAGACCAATGATTATAACGACAATGATGGCGATTGTTGTGAGAGGCCATCCTGGCTGATCTGTATTTGATGTGTTGTTATTTCCAGAAATTATAGCGTTGATCTTTGAGCGTAGTTCAGATTCGTCTTCATTACCACGCCACCCAAGATGATCATAAGCAATATAGCCGTCAGAATCTATTAAAAACATGTGTGGAATTCTAGTGTCTCGACCAAGGTAGCTGTCAAAAACACTGCCGGTTGGATCACTGACTACAATCCAAGTCATATTTATCTGAGGTGTTTTAGCAAAAACTTCAAGGTCGTCTATGTTTTCTGGGCTTATGGAAACTATTTCCAGCTGATCTCGCTGGTATTCATCATAGAATTCTCGGAGAGTTGGAAATGCTCCCCTGCATGGGCCACACCAAGTAGCAAAGAAATCAATGAGCACAACTTTTGCTGAGCACTCAGATAGCGAGAACGAGTTTCCATCTATGTCAGTCAAAGTGAAGATGGGAGCTTTTTCTTTAGCCAAGGTCTGACCTATTGCTGAGGAAAACAATAGTATTAGTAGTAGACAAAAAACGTTAGACTTAGCTTGCAAGGGGTTCATGGAAAAACCTTTTTGGGATAGATGAATATTATTTTTCATTTTCTTATCCTAGCCTTTAAGGCTTCTGTCGGACAGGAGTCAACGCATCTTCCACATAGAATACAGTCAGTCGAAGAGCCGATGTCTGATAACTCTGTTATTCCCATTGGACATACGCTAAGACAGTCTAGGCATTTTTCGCATTTTGCAGGATTAAGAGATATTGTGAGAATTGACAGTTTGTTGAAGACACCTATTGTCCCTAGGGGACAAATGTAACGGCACCAAAATCTTGAAAAGATTAACACCATGATCACGGTTATTATCAGGGTTACAATGTGAACATAGAAAAACACGCCAACTTCCAAGGGCGCATAATAGAAGATGGCGGGAAAAACAGCGAAAAGGCTGCCGGAAGGACAAAACTTGCAGAAGAGGGTATCTAATGTTAGCCACGCTGTAATAATCACGATGAATAAAACTGCAAATTTCGCATATGTAATCCTGCGTAACCTTCTTTTTTGTTTCCTCGATGCCCCTATCAAGTCTTGAAAACTACCAAAGGGGCAAGCCCATCCGCAGAAAGCTCGACCAAAGACTGTTCCAAAAACCCCCAAAATACCTAGAATGTAGATGGGGAACTTTATTGAAATGACGAAATGCTGCAAGCTTCCTATTGGACAACCAGCAGAGGCGAAGGGACATCCGTAGCAGTATAAATATGGGAAGCAAACCCCTGTTTTTAGCACTGAGGTGAAGCCGATATTTGACAAGGCAAATGCTGTTATTTGAGTTATCATGCGTAGTTTGGATAGTTTCATGTTATTTTACCCTAATCCGATGCAAGAGGAGCATATGAAGCGAACAAAGCTTCTGACAATGTTGTATTCGCCATCTACAAGTCCTAGCATCATTACTATGGTGAAAAAAATTAAGAATAAAACTTGTTTTTTTAAGTTTTTCAGCAAGTTCAATACCTTAAGCGAGAGAGCATGTACATAATATCTAGTGACTGGTGACGCTTTAATATTATTTTACGAGTGCGCTGATGAAATGCGCCTGAAGTTTTGAGAGGTGAACGTTTGAGTTGAACGAAAGGTTCATATGCTATAGTGAGTCTAAATATATCATATTTTGTGATGTTGAAGGGGTACAGAGTGTATTGAAACCAATCAAATTGGGTAAAAAGATGGAGTTGAAGTACATCCCCTTTTCTGAACTCATCATTCCCTGGGAGGTGTGCGTTGAATCCAACAGTGAAACAGAAGGTGATGGTCATAATGCTAACCAATCAGGGGCTCCTGCGTTGGGAATGATAACGCCTGACAGTGCCAAATCACTGAAGACCATGAAGCAAGGTGATCTGAAAGCCTTGAAAGCTTCAATAGGGCAGTTTGGCTTGTTAAAACCCTTTGAAGTTGCAGAATTACCTGAACAGTTAGGCTATTTTTTTGGTAAAGGAAAGTATGTAATCATTGACGGTCAACGAAGATATTTCGCGATAAGGGAACTGTTGAGATTGCCTTCGGAGCATGACGAAAAAAAGGAGAAAGCCAATCTCAAGACCTGTCTGGGATATGACCAGATCGAGGAGCTAGAAAGACAAGCTCAAGAACAATTTGAGAGGCTGAGTATTCGAGATTATGTGTTAATTCCGTGTTTGATTTATCTCTATAGAACCTATCTGCAAATGATGAGGCATAGCACTGAAGACAGCAGATTTAGTGTGAAACCTTCAAAAGTTTATCTTGGAATCGTGGAACAAATGCGCCGACAAGGAATCGTTGACTTACAACCAGACGATTTAAGAAATCTGTGGGAAACACGCAAGATAATTGAGGGAGAACGGCATTCTATAGAGAAAACCCTTCAGGAAATTCGAAGCAGAAGCTCAACCTAAAGATCTAACGCAGACAGTGAATACAGGTCATCAAGCTCAGATAATATTAAACTACGTATTCAGGATACTGACTGTTCTTTCACAAGGTTTTTTCCAGAAGACCACTAACAAAACGTTGGTTGAATGAACTTTGATCGTGGTCTTTGAAGCAATATACGCTGTACTTGCCACT
>JAUWDF010000138.1 GCA_030608925.1 Candidatus Bathyarchaeota archaeon
GCATTTATCAGGGTTGAGCTCAGCTCCTTGTAAACCAAATTGCTAGAGTAGCATTTGCCAATCCTATGCTACACATGAATGTCATGAGATGGCTATATCGAAACATATCATGCGCGTGCTATGCTTCTAGTTGTTTCCTACTAATTGTACATTAGACGAAATCGAATGAACTCGTCCTTATTCAACATGGACCCTATAGAGATCAATGTCTTCTCTCATTTTCTTTGTCAGTTCCAGGAATTCTCTTGCAGAACGTTTAACATCCTTAGATTGGGTTATGTATCTTCCAACGATTAAAATGTCAGCTCCTTTCTCTAACGCATCTCTCGCTGTCTCCGGAATGATGCCCCCTGCAACCGCCACTAGAAATCTTTGGTCTGTAAAAGCATCTTTTATCTCCCTAGCACGTTCTAACCCATGACTTCTTCCGGTTTCCATATCAATACCTCGGTGAAGAATGACCACGTTAGGCATTTCTTTGAGTATTCCCAGTTTTTCAACAGGGTCATCAACATTCATCATATCAACAACTGCATATATTCCAAGTTTTTTGGCTTCGTAAATGAACTGGTCTAAAGTTTCCTTGGCTGCTAGCCCTGATGCAACCACTGCATCAGCAGTTTCTTCAAAGGCTAAGTCGACTTCTACTTTGCCAACATCCAGAGTTTTCAGGTCTGCAATGATGAAGACGCTTTTTGCAATCTCCCGCAAATCTCGAATTACTCTCACACCATATTTCTTCAACAGAGGAGTGCCGACCTCTAAGATTATTCTGTCGCTTTCTGGCAGATCCTGCATCACCCTTTTGGCCTGTTCTAAACTTGGACTATCCAAAGCGATCTGCAAGTATGGGGGACGCCATAACCGGGGAACTCGGAAACCCATTATTGGATGTTTGGCTCGGTCTTTGTCGTAAAGAATTTTCTTGAGTGGTGGATAATTAGCCATTGCTCTTCGTAGAGCAAGTCTTGTTGCACCATAATTATATTGATAGATTTTTCTATAATCCTTCGCATTGGGATGAATGAAAACGCTGCACACGATTACCCAGTCTTCGATTTTTTCTTCGGGAATAACCCCATCCTCCACGGAGTCTGCCACCGCCTTAGCCACTGCTGCTTGTGCCGGTCCGAAGATTTTGCCAACATCTTCAAGATTTTTTACAGTCACTTTTGGGATGAGGAGTGTATGGGGTTTGGGAGGCAGGTTTGGCCTGATAACTGCGAGAAGAGGTGTGTGCCCAGCAGATAGATGTGTTAAACCTGAAGCAAATGCTTCCCCAACTGGACCTTGCTTATCGCCAATCAGTAAATCTATGTGTGCAACTTCATCTCCTTCACCCACCAATGCTTCACCGATGGAGTACATGGGTTTTTTAGCTCTTCCTAAATTCCTGAGAGACATCACAGTTTCTTCGTAAACTTGACTGAAATCCACGTCGAATTCCTTCATCCATTCATAAAGAGTGTCTCTGTGAATGTTTAACAGTCTTGCAGTGCCTGCGATCGTCGGTTTCCTTTTACTCTTTTGCGTCTGCATTTCAATGGTTTTACTCAACTGTCGGATGAAATCACTCTTATTTTTGGGTCTTTTACCGACATTCACCGACACTCTAATCCCTCTCACAAAATCTCTAAGTCATTCAAGTATATAAGATTGTCGGATATGCTTAAAATACAATCGCGTATCCTCACAAATATCCGACATTACATTAGAAATATACACGCATCTCAGAGGCTCTCGTCTTTATATCCGACATTATAGCAAGTGTTTCCAGCTCCAATTACTCGCGCTTCCTTTCTGTACTATTCGAACTGAAGAAGTGCTCATATGTGAGAGTGATTTCCTCGTATTTTTTTCAACCTATTCGGAAAGTTCCCTAGTAGAAACCTTTTATTGGACTACAGAAATATCACTTTAGGTGGGAAAGAGGTTGGGTGACATAGAATCTGTTAAGAAGAAAATCATAATTATGTTGAATGATGAAGGTTTTGAGTTCAAAGAAATCGGAGATCCAAACACACACTTCAATCTTATAATAACCGCAGGTGGCCTTCCGTACAACATATTTCAAAATGTGAATAAGAGAGACAGTGTTTTCATTGCAGGAAGTGTGAAGCTAGCGTCAGATCAAATCAACCTCTATTCTAAAATGGAACAATCCCAAAAAAAAGAGTTCTTCGGGAACCTCCGAATAGCCCTTTTAACTCGACCGAGTTTAGGAGATTTTAAGATAAAAACTAAACCTCCAGAATATATAGAAGAAGTCTTCCTATCCTCTAAACCTATTTTTCACAATGAACTAACAAAAGAAAGGCTCTTTTCAACTCTTTTCGAAATACACAAATGCTCCATGATGGTCACTTGGATGTTTGAGGAGACGGTTGGTGTAGCATCCCGTGCAAATAGCCTTCACCTCTTCTACGCTTAAAAAGACACGATCATTCTAAGTTCTGAAAAATGGCGAGATTTGTACAGTTACTATACCATCTTCAAGAAAAATCCTACATTTGGAACCCATTAAAATGATGATTACACTATGGAGCTGTATGTATATTGCTTTTTGGTAGGATGTAGGTGAAGCTGGTGTCGAAAGAAAATGTGATTGGTGAGATTAACTCTGAAGTTGTTGCTTGTATGAAATGTGGTTTATGTAAAAATCGTGAGAATGGGGTTCCAGGCGATGGAGACATTTGTACAAGAATAATGTTTATTGGAGAAGCCCCTGGTCGACAAGAGGACTTGAGCGGAAGACCTTTCGTAGGTGCTGCAGGTAAGAACTTAGATGGTTTATTGCATAGTGTAGGGCTTTCTAGGGAAAAAGTCTACATTACTAATATTGTTAAATGCCGACCTCCAGGAAATCGTGACCCATCTAAGGAGGAAATAGCCACATGCACAGGACTCTACTTGAAACGACAAATTCAAACTATTCGACCGAAATTCCTAGTGATGTTAGGTAGACACTCTGCAATCTATATCCTTTCTCAAGCTGGAATAAAAGTCCAAGGTATAACTGCTATTCATGGTAGAGTGTACAAGATCCATCCTTTCAACGTTCCAGTGATGGCTATCCCTATGTTTCATCCAGCAGCAATGCTCTACAATCCAAAATACAAAACTTTTTTAGAAAGAGACTTCGATGTCCTGAAATCAGAAATCAAGAAACTTACCCACCCAGACTCGCACGGATTGGACACATGGATTCATAGATCCTATTCACGAAAATAGTGATCTAACTTGATTATTCTCAACATTATTTGATTGTCTCACTCCAGGAAAAAACATAGACATAGGTGGATGTTCTACGTGACCGCCTGAGTAAGCTAGTGATGCGGGTAATATTTCTTGGTTACACATGTACCTTTCTTGTAAGTCTAGTAGAAGCTACAGTCGAAAGCCATTGCTCATCTAGTTTCTTCTTAGCGTCGTGTAAAATGTCTATAATATCTTGAAGATCAACATCTGGCGTAGAGAATTTTACGTCTCGATGCTTTGAATAAGCTTTCCGCTTGAATACAATATCAATTGTTTTGTAATCGTTTAGGTATACTTCGAGTTGCCCTTGAATTGAATCTGTTTTGCCACCAACTAATCCACAGGCTAAAGGGATTTTTCTCGATTTCCTCATTTGAGTTTCCTATTAGTTACTTCTCCACAATATCTATTAAATCTTATTATTTACTATAC
>JAUWDF010000207.1 GCA_030608925.1 Candidatus Bathyarchaeota archaeon
AACAATATGCGACAGGATTATGAATACAGCTGTAAGCAGCAAGAAAACCCAAGAAACACATGCGATGCTTGTGCCAAGGAAGATCAAGAATATGCCAAAGTACATGGGGTTTCTCGAAAAACGGTAGACTCCTTTGGTGACAGGCTTGTCCACTGCAGTAGTAAAGAAATCCAGCATAGCTATGGTCTCAATAATCACACCCAGCAAATAGATGAGGAATCCAGCATAGAACCAAACTGTGCCCAATTTAAGCGGCAAGAAGATACTATAAGCAATTATAGCAAAGAATAGAAAGGAATAGATATTCAAAAGATTTTTTTCATTATCGCTCAGCGGCAAGTCAGCACCAAGTTTCTTCAATACCCTCTTGTCAATCAGTTTCCATGATAGGACATAAGGCAAAAAGTTAGAAAAAATGACATAAATCATGAAGATCCAGGCGTTCCATACGCCCAACTCAAACTCGGGTATAAGAAACATGATTTCATTCCTTACGCCAATTAATATCTAATCTAGATAATATATTGATTCAAATATTTTGTAATTCTCTGGCATTCAACTAGAAACCGTAAAGCCCCGAATACTTCTCATGTAGGTAGTTGAGGTAGGGGTCAACGGTGAGTTCTCTTCCTGTGATATTTTTTATGAGGTCGGGTGGGTTGTAGAGGTTTCCAATGCTGTGAACGTTTTTGACCAGCCACTGTTTAACGTTTCTGAAGTCTCCCTTAGATATCTGCTCCCTCCAGTCCTGAACATCCTTCTCCAATCTGGCTAGTATTTGCCCGCTGTAGATGTTTCCCAAAGCGTAGGTGGGGAAGTAGCCGTATAATCCGCTGGCCCAATGAGTATCCTGCATCACGCCCTCAGAGTCGTCTGCAATATTCACGCCCAGATGCTTCCTGTAGCTTTCGTTCCATATCTGCGGAAGCTCATCTATGGTTATTTTGTTTGCGAAGAGGTCTCTTTCAAGGTTGAACCTTATGATAACGTGGAGACCATAAGTAACCTCGTCTGCCTCAACACGAATCTTCGATGGCGTAACATGATTAATTGCGTGGACGAAATCATCCAAATCCACATCGGAAAGCACGTTGCCAGTGATCTTTTTCAACTTGGGCAGAAAATAAATCCAAAACTCGCGGGACCTTCCCACAATGTTCTCTACGAAGCGGGACTGGGACTCATGGAACCCCATGGAGCACGCGTCTCCCACCGGCTGGAACATCCATTCTGATTTCAGGTTCTGCTCGTACAGGGCGTGACCCCCCTCATGCAGGATGGAGAAGATGGAGGAAGCGAACTTGTTTTTGTAGTAGTGTGTTGTTATTCGCACGTCGTCGTAGTATCCTGTTGTGAAGGGATGCTCCGTCTCGTCAATTCTGCCTCCCGACTTCGCCGATTTTACGTCATAGCCAATGAATTCCGCAAGTAACTTACCGATTTTCTGCTGCGTTTCGATGGGGACTCCACGCTTGAGGAGTGATGTGTCAGGCTGTTTCGGTGACGCTTCACATTTCCGTAACACAGAGATTAGACCTTGCTTCAGTTCTTTGAAGACTTTGCTGATGGCATCAAAGGTCATTTTTGGTTCGAAAATGTCTATCAGCGCATCGTAGGGCGTAGCTGTTTCTTTGACTTTCATCAAAATTTCAGCCGCCTGTTTCTTCAAGTTAAAGAGTTTCTCAAGTTCAGGCTTGAATTTGAGGAAATCTTTGGCGGCTTTCGCTTTTTTCCATGTGTCAATTGTTATGGCTTCTTGTTTCGAGGTTTCGACGACGAGTTCTTCGGGAAGCTTTGTCTGCTCATCATAATGCTTCTTTATTAGATACAGGTTTCTTTTGTGAACAGAGTCGAGGCTGCTGTATTCTGGATGCTTCATTGTCTCTTCCAGCAAACGTCCGATCGCGGGGTCAGTGCTCATTTTGTGACCGATTCGGCTAAGCATAGCCAGCTGTAGGCTCCGCAGCTTGATTCCCTTGGGAGGCATTATCGTCTCCAGGTCCCAGTGGAGAATCGCGGCTGCTGAACTGAGAGTAACTATGTTCTTTGTTTTTTCCAGCAGCTTTTTGTAACTTGAAATTAAGGGTTTAGTCATTCTTTAACAAACTTCCAACAGGAATTTTTCGTTTACATCTAACTCTGATATGATTTCTTGCTAATGTCCTTTATTGGGATGGGAATCACTTTTAATATCTATTCTTTCCGTTTAGAAGTGCAATAGGAATCTAACGAATAACCTGTGGGAAGTTGAACTGGTTGAGAAAATGGAAACTGATTGGCACAAAGGTTCTCTGCCGCTCAAAGTTTGTGTCCGTGTTCGACGATAGGGTGATTTTGCCCAGCGGGCAGGAGATAACGTTTACAAACGTTGAGCTGAGAGATTTCGTGTCTGTTCTCCCATTCACAGATAACAAGATTGTGATGATCGAGATTCTCCGGTATCCCAGAAATTGTTTGAGCCTTGAGATTCCCAGCGGACACATTGAAGACGGGGAGACCCCTAAAGAAAGTGCATTCCGTGAACTTGAGGAAGAAACGGGTTACAGAGCTGGGCAACTGGTATGCATGGGCTGTTTTCACCCTTTGTCGAGAAGCACTCAACAGGCTCATCTTTTTCTCGCCAAAGACCTAAAGAAGGGAGCGCAGAGGCTGGAGGAGACAGAGCAAATAAACGTAAAACTCATGGCTGTCAACGACATAAAGAAAATGCTTTTGGCTGGCAAGATAACTCATGCTCCAACATTACTGGCTCTGCAAAGGTTCCTGTTGATGAGGCAAACGGGAGAATCCTTTTCTATTTCATAAGTTTCTGGGGCACTTTAGCTCTATCCTTTTCGCAGTTTCTTGTTCGCTGTGTAGTTTTCCGGAAAA
>JAUWDF010000046.1 GCA_030608925.1 Candidatus Bathyarchaeota archaeon
GGAATTAGCAGAACAGATGGTTGACGAGATCTATAGGAAGTTAGAAGTCAAGATAATTAGCAGTGACATTAAAATTCCAGCTATGCTTCTTTTAAGAGAAATAACAATGCTTCTTGAAAATGCTGCTGACAAAGCTGAGGACGCATCAGACGCTGCACGAATATTGTCGTTCGCCATGTAGACTATTTCCAACTCGCATTCCATATTGAATAAATACTTACCAAAGTCTGCAACGCATGCTTAAATCAGCTTACTTATATATTCTTGATGAGCAACCAATCAGTACGTTTGGACAGTGTAGCTGAGACTCAAATGAAAAAAAGAATTACTGTGGAATTCATCGAGAATTTTCTTATTGTGTGGGATGCAAACGAGGGCTCTGAATTATACAAAATGGGATATTACGGCAAACCCCTAGGTATACCAAAGCCCAAGATGGCTATATTTAACACCCCACTAATTCTAGATCTCATGGAAGGTCTCTACCTAGCAGAGAGTAAAATCATAGAGGTAACGGAAAAATCAAAGAGTAAGAAACTAGGATTGGTAGAACTCAGAAAAAGAGCTCGGAAGCTGTATGATAACTTTGACTTAAAATACGCAGTCTACCGTGACTTGAAAGCCAACAACTTCATTGTTACTCCTGGCATAAAATATGGATGCGACTTTGCAGTCTATAAACATGGACCAGGACGTGAACACGCTCCTTTTATGGTTACGGTGAAGAAAAGCGGAGAAGTCATGACAGCAACCGAAATCGTGAAGGCAGGAAGACTTGCGACAACAGTGAGAAAAAGATTCATCGTAGCAGTCCCTGGGATAGAAACAAAAAAGATTGAATATCTAATCTTCAAATGGTTCAAAGCCTAACCATAGTACAAACGAATAACTTTTCAGGTTTAGGGGCTGAGAAACCCTTAAAAGAGGGCAAATGATTTCTCAACAACAAGGATGACAGACAAAAATGCCAACTCACGGATCTCTTTCAAAAGCTGGAAAAGTACGCAATCAAACTCCCAAGATTGAACCCACGCCTAAAAAAAGCCCTATTCCAATAAGACGATCAAGAAGAAACTTTGAAAAACGCATTATTCTACAAAGAAAAGCCGGTCAGAACTGGGGTTCCACACGCAGGCGCTAATAATCAGGCACGTATAGACAACTAAAATTTCTTTTACGAGGTATACACCTAAGTTTCGTTATGCATACTGAATCACCTGACTTGGTTTTAGCAAACGGCACCGTAATCACTATGGATCCTAAAAGGAGAAAAGTACAAGCAGTCGCTATAAAAAATGGTAAATTTCTCGCAATTGGGATGAACAAGGATATTCTCAAACTCATTGACCAAGAGACTAAAAAAGTCGATCTTAAGGGTAAAACTGTTCTTCCAGGATTCATTGATTCTCATGTCCATGGAACATCACTAGGAAAGGACCTCTTCCGGATTAATTTACGTGGTGTGAAATCGATAGATGCGATTCAGCAGAAAATCAAAAGAAATGCAGATGCAACAAATGAAGGGCAATGGATAATAGGACGAGGTTGGGACCAAGACAAACTCGTCGAAAAGCGATATCCTGTGTGTTCAGACTTGGACGAAGTAGCACCTAATAACCCTGTTCTTCTGATACGGGTGTGTGGCCATTTGGGTGTGGTAAACTCTATGGCTATGAGGCTAGCTCGAATCGATAAGAAAACAAAGTCCCCTCAAGGTGGGAAAATTGATAAGGATCCAGTTACTGGTCAACCGAATGGAATTCTTCGGGAGAACTCTCTAAACCTAATCTTTCAGATAATACCAAGATCTAGTGAAGAAAATCTGAAAGAACTCTGTCTCTATGCCTGTGAACGGATGGTGAAGGCGGGTATAACCACAGCTCATTGGATTATTGACTCATTAGACGAAATGCGAGTACTACAGCAATTGAGAAACTCGGAATCCTTACCCCTACGTGTCAATGTAATAATACCCGTAAATCAGCTTACTGTCCTTCAAAAGTTGGGATATGCACCAAGATTCGGCGATGAAAGAATCAGAATCGGTAGTGTCAAAATATTCACAGACGGTTCACTGGGGGCGAGGACAGCAGCCTTACTTAAGCCCTACAATGATGCTCCTAGAACCAAGGGTATTCTTCTCTACTCTCATAAGAAACTGGGACAACTGGTTGAAAAGGTTGTTGAAGCTGACCTGCAACTAGTGATTCACGCGATAGGTGACAGGGCAATTGAAGTTGCTCTAAAACTGTTGGAGGAAACATTGCGTAGAACACCAAAGATAAACCACCGGCACCGAATCGAACATGTTTCTGTTCTCAACCTGAAGCTGCTTAGGAAAATGAAAGAACTTGGCGTAATTGCATCTGTGCAACCTCATTTCGTGGTTTCGGACTCTTGGATTGAAGACCGTTTAGGAAAAAGTAGATCTAAGTGGACCTACGCGCTAAGAAAACTTTGGAACTCCGGTGTAAAAATGATTGGAGGGTCGGATGCTCCTGTTGAACCGGTAAGTCCAATCCTCGGTATCTATGCTGCTACGGCTAATCGAGAATTTCCAAAGGAACGTTTGAGTATTGATGAGGCTATTAGTCTCTACACCATAAATGGTGCATATGGCTCTTTCGAAGAAAACTTGAAAGGTTCCATTGAGGAAGGTAAATTAGCGGATATAGTGGTGCTTTCTCAAGATCCATACAACATCACTCCTGAAAAAATAAAAGACATCAGGGTTGAGATGACAATAGTGAACGGTGAGATTGTATTCACTAGACCTGAACAAGGAACCAACTCTTATTTGAAGGACTAATACGTAGTTGGTTGAGATTATATGAACAAAGGGGCTTGCCGAGAGATCATTGAAAATCTCATGAAGATCCCTAAACCTACAAGAAAAGATCTTAGCAGACTCAAGACGAAGATTGCCAGCAAGCAACGCTTGTCATACATCATTCCTAATTCGGAATTAATCCTCTCTCTGAATGTTCCGGAAAAGCAAAAGCTACTACCATTACTAAGAAGAAAAAACACACGCACCATCTCTGGTGTGGCAGTGATTGCTGCGATGACAAAGCCCTGGCCTTGTCCCCATGATGGTCCATGTGCATATTGTCCAGGAGGTCCTACTGAGGGTGTTCCACAAAGTTATACAGGTCATGAACCTGCAGCGATGCGGGGGATACAGAACCAATACGATCCCCAGTTGCAGGTTACGAGTCGGATAATGCAGTTGAAGGCGATCGGTCACATAGTTGACAAAGTCGAATTAATAATCATGGGAGGGACATTTCCAAGCACTCCTATAGATTATCAAGAAGCATTTGTGAAAGGATGCTTGGATGCATTGATTGGAACCAACACGAATAGCCTAGAAGAAGCTAAAAAACTTGCAGCGACAAGCAAAATTAGAAATGTTGGAATTACAGTGGAGACTAGACCAGATTGGGCTAAGAAACGGGAAATTGACCACATGCTTTCTATGGGAGTTACTCGTGTTGAACTTGGAGTCCAGAACATCTATGACCCAATATATCATAACCTCAACAGAGGTCATACAGTAAAAGACGTGGTTGAGGCAACAAAGGCCCTAAAAGATTCGGGACTAAAGGTTCTTTATCATATTATGCCTGGGCTACCTGGATCAAGCTTCGAAAAGGACATAGCTGGGTTTAAACAGATTTTCACCAATCCCAAATTCAAGCCAGATATGATTAAAATTTATCCATGTCTTGTGTTAAAAGGCACGAAAATCTATGAATGGTGGAAGAATGGAGAATATACCCCATACTCCACTAGCGAAGCTGTTCACCTCATAGCTGAGGCAAAGAAACTTGTTCCTTCATGGGTTCGGATAATGCGCATCCAGCGAGACATTCCTGCACAACTAGTCGTAGCTGGAGTCAAGAAAAGCAATCTTCGCCAGCTGGTTTTAGAAGAATTACGCCAAAATAGGAAGAAATGCCGATGTATAAGATGCCGCGAAGCAGGACATAAATGGCTAAAGGACAAGATCAAACCCAAACCAGAAGCAGTTAAAATCTTCCGAACTAATGAAAAAGCCTCAAATGGAATCGATATCTTCATATCGGCAGAGGATCCGACAGAAGAAATACTTGTAGGATATCTACGGCTTCGAATACCCTCGAAAGAAGCTCATCGCCCCGAAATAAGCTTCAAGTCTGCATCTATTGTTCGAGAGCTTCACATTTGCGGATCTCTGGTTCCAGTTGGTGAACATTATGCCAATGCATGGCAACATAAAGGCTACGGAGCAAACCTTCTCTCTGAAGCAGAACGAATATCCAAAGAAGACTATGACAAACGAAAAGTTGCAGTTATAAGCGCCTTAGGTACAAAAACATACTACTCTCGTCTTGGCTACAAACAAGACGGTGTCTATATGTCAAAGATGCTAGAGGATTAAGAATTGGAGAAATTTCCAGGTTACAAAGGCCGAGCCCTACTTCTACTAAAGAAAGCAAAAGCTAAAATTGGCGACAGAATTCAAGTTTTAAAAGAAAAAGAAACCTTTGAAGGTCTGCTAATCCCGAGATCTGAATTCGACGATCACAAGCATATTGTGATTAAGCTAAGTAATGGTTACAACTTGGGCATATCAGTGGATCAAGAAACAGAAATTAAGAGGATTGGTAAGGGAGAAAGACCCACATTTTCAACTCCACCTCTACCCGAGCAAAACCTTACTCTCCCTAAAGTAGTCATAGTGAGTACTGGAGGAACAATCGCAAGCAGGGTGGATTATCGAACTGGCGGCGTAAGACCTGCTCTAACAGCAAGCGATTTATATAGCATCGTTCCGGAACTCTCCGACATAGCCGCAATTAAGGCGCAAATCCTATCAAGCAAGCTCAGTGAGAATATCACTTCCCACGATTGGTATCAAATGGCAAAACATATTGCAAATCAGATTGAATTAAAAGCAACGGGTGTTGTAGTGGCTCATGGAACAGATACTATGGGGTATACCGCAGCAGCACTGAGTTTCGCCCTACAGAACTTACCGATACCAGTTATTCTAGTAGGTTCTCAACGTTCTGCCGATAGACCCAGCTCTGATGCAGCTGTCAACCTCATTGGCGCTGTGAAAGCTGCAGCAAATGCTCCCTTTGCAGAAGTAGCTATTGCGATGCATGGAACGGTTTCTGATGATTCCATCGTTTTCCATCGAGGAGTTAGAGTGAGGAAATGTCACACCAGCCGCCGCGATGCATTCAAATCTATTAACAGCGAACCCTTAGCCAAACTCGAAGGAAACAGAATAAGAATGCTTAAAAGAAACTATCGTAAGCGGGATACCAATCGAAAGCTATCATTAAAACCTCGTTTTAACGATAAAGTTGCTTTAATCAAGTTCCATCCTGGAGCAGATGGGAAAATCATATCATGGTATGTCGATAATGGCTTCAAAGGGATTATACTAGAAGGAACCGGGCTAGGGCATGTAAGCAGCAAACACTTTTCAGTATTAAGAAGAGCGATCGAAGACAAGGTTTTGGTGGGCATGACTTCTCAATGTATATGGGGACGAGTTAACATGAACGTTTACAACACAGGTCGAGAATTATCAAAGATTGGTGTAATATCCCTCGGAGACATGTTTCCTGAAACTGCACTCGTTAAAATGATGTGGGTTCTAGGACAAACAAAAGACCCCGAAAAAGCAAAAGTTCTCCTTACCCAGAACGTTACTGAAGAGTTCTCAGATAGAACGAAATTTCATTAAAACAATCGGTGATCAATGTTGACGTCCATAAACTATAAGAAAATAGGTTTGAAAGTAGGACTGGAAATACACCAGCAGGTGGATTCTGAAAAGAAACTATTCTGTGGCTGTAATACCGAACTTTTCAAGGGAGACCCTGAAATCACCTTTTCACGTCAACTACGTCCTACCCAAAGTGAACTAGGACAAATTGACAAGGCAGCATTTTTTGAGTTCCAGAAAGGTCGCACAATTCTGTACGAAGGAGATCAGGAAACAGCATGTTTAGTGGAGATGGATGAGGAACCTCCCCATGAGTTAAATCGCCAAGCATTGAAGGCAGCACTTGTCATCTCGCTTATGCTAAAGTCTCGCCCAGTCAACGAAGTTCATGTTATGAGAAAGACAGTGATTGATGGATCAAACACCACCGGTTTTCAGCGAACTTGTATAGTAGCTGTTGGCGGTGAGATCGCGATTGAAGGAAAAAAAGTGGCTATTCAACATGTGGGTCTTGAGGAAGATGCTGCTCGGAGAGTTGGTGGGGGTCATGATGTACATCGATTTCGAATTGACCGTCTTTGTATTCCTCTTGTAGAGGTCGCAACAGC
>JAUWDF010000010.1 GCA_030608925.1 Candidatus Bathyarchaeota archaeon
TCGAAAAGCAATAGTTATGAATGTAAGCGACTTCGCTGCAAAGGGGATAAAACCAATAGGCATCATAACTTCATTAGGCATTCCTCGAAACCTGACGAGAAAAGATATTGTGCAAATCGGAAAGGGTCTGAACTCAGGAGCTAGAGAATATAACACCTACGTGCTAGGCGGAGACACAAATGAAACAGATGATCTTATAATCAGCATTACTGTTTTTGGACTGGCAAGGGAAGGAAGTCTCATGTTGCGAAATGGTGCAACCCCGGGTGACATAGTAGCCACGACAGGGGATTTTGGACTAACCTCTGCAGGTCTTAAAATTCTAATTGAAAAACTCCATGCTCCACCCGAAATACGAAGAAAAATTCTAGAATCTGTCCTAAAACCTCACGCTCGTTTACGAGAGGGGATTGCATTAGCAAAAACAGGATCAATTACGTCTTCTATAGATTCAAGTGATGGCTTAGCTTGGTGTCTCCATGAGATTGGAAAAGCAAGCAATGTAGGCTTCAGGATCGAAAACCTGCCAATCGCTCGGGAAGCTTATGAGTTCGCAAAGAAACACAACCTTGATCCCTTGGAACTAGGCTTTTATGGAGGCGAAGAATACGAGTTAGTTTTCACTGTGAAACCGAAACAATGGAAAGAAGTTAGAACAGTACTTAAGGAAATTGGAGGGAACGCGATAAGAATCGGAAGGGTGATCGAAAAAGAAGGGATATTTCTGCTGAGAAAAGGCAGATCGGTTAAGATTGAGGAAAAGGGATTTGAACACTTTGGATAACAAGAGAAACAATGTGTGCTCATGTGATGTAGGAAGTCTACCCTGCACGGGTGAATTGAAAAGACTACAGGAGTCAGCTGAAGGATTTATAGAAGACCCTGCCAGTCAATCTGCCCGGTTTTTTGAAAAAACAGTCGTGAACACTTTTGTTGACAAGTTGAAAGCAGGAATTTCAGTGGCAGCTTTCCCTCAGTTTCGTGACATGAATAGTATGTTCCTTTCCACATTCACGGGTTTGGAGAAGGTAAAAGGCGGGTATATGGAAGTTGAGCAAATCACTCTGAAAAATGGATATTGTAAGTTGCCTGAAGTTGCAGCAATAGAAAAAAACGCGAAAAAGATAAACGAGCGGACACTAGATTCTTTTCGCCTTCGAGTTTGTATAACCGGTCCGTACACTTTAGCCTCATTATTCCCCTACAGAAATAGTCAGATCTATGAGAAGTTAGGGAGACTTCTTTCAGAAATAATATCGGAGAACATTTTTTCGACTAAGTATGGTAGAGTTGAATTGATTTCTGTGGATGAACCCCTCTTCGGTTTAATGGATGATTCACTAATCGACAGGGGAACAGAAGGCAGGGAAAGCCTACTTGAAGCTTGGAAAATCATGACAGGCAAAGCCCATAACAGGAATGTAAAAACTTGCATTCACCTTCACTCTACTACGGATGACTTGTATTGGGCTGTTGAAGCCCTTGATATAATTGAATCTCACGTTGATGATCCCCTCTATTTAATGAAAAATACTGGAGAGCTTTTGGAAAAGAAAGATAAAAAGTTGAAAGCAAGCATAGCAATCACAGACTTCGACCAATTGATAAGAAGATCCTTTAAGCCAAATGTATCGGAGAGCTCAGTGGCAGATGTTTGGAAAAAAATCTCTAGCGGCACATTAAAACCTGAAGCTTTTCTGGAAAAAAGCAGTACAATGAGGAAACGACTTGTTGAACTAATCGACCGATTTGGTCGGGATCGGATTGACCTTGCAGGTCCCGAATGCGGATTGCGAGGCTTTCCAACCTACATGTCTGCAGTAAAATGTTTAAAGAATGTTTCACAAGCCGTGGATATTGGTATCGGTCCCAACTTTAAATAAACCATTCACGCGCATTTGAAAATCTAAGGGTGTTTATTGGAGCCGGAAGTTTTCGTTTTTGGAGTAGATTCTTTCTCAGGTTTATCCTTCATCTGTATTAGTTTTGGTTTTTCTAAACCTTGGATGGCTGCACCTGGATAGGTTCTTTCTATCTCTCTCCGAAGCCATCTCATGTCAACTTCCCCATACTTCTTGACACAAATTTGTGGAATACCCTCTTTGTCATACTTAATGGATATAGAATAACCTGAAGAGATTTCTATCGGGTGTGGCTCAGTTAAAATGAAGTGTTCAGATTCACCGGGATTCGAGAGGGTGGTAGAAGAAGGTTTTTTGTGGTTCTTTCCCGTCATATAATTTCACGCCTAGTATTGAAAGTAGAATCCACAATTAAAGTCTTGTTTCTTCATAATCAAGATTTCTTTTTATGTCCGACGCTAAACTAAGGGAACTTCGGTTTAAGCGCCTTTGAATCACAGACATCTACACATTCAAGGCAAAAGGTGCATTCCGGATGCGTAAATTTCTCCCATGGGAGGTCGAGGATGGGAACTTTCATTGGACAGACCTCCACGCATTTGCGGCAGCCTTCCTTGGTGCAATGAACCACATCTCTTTTTATTCCAAGAAAACTAAAATGGGACATCAATGCCATTGTTGCCCCCACAGGACATAGGTATCGACACCAGCTTCTTGGAGTATAAACTGCAAAGGCCAGAACAAGGCCTAAAATGAATACTCGAGTCCAGAACAAAGGAGTAAGAGCACCTATCCCCCCCCAAATATCTTGAAAAGGGGATTCAGCGGAAAACACGTTATATGTCATTGTTGGTAAAACTGCAAACAAAGTGTCATGAGGACTCAAAGCATTGAAAGGAGCCTTGGCAAAAACTCCCAATGCATTCGTATATTGTCTCCCCAAACCAGTCAGAGCTGAGGTTGACACAGTCACGCTGATGAACAGTACAATTCCAAGAATCCCATATTTTACGTATATTAAGGCCTCATGAGTTCTAGGGGAGATTTCTGTATGTTTTCTTTTCACGTAGCCAAGCAAATCCTGCACAAAGCCGAAGGGGCAAGCCCAGGCACATAACAACCTCGCAGACAATACTGTAACCACCAGAAAGGAAGCAAGAGGAAGCCATGGAAAGGTTGCTTCGTATAGTGTGTATTGCAATGCACCAAAAGCGTCTCCTATAGTTTTTGAAGGAGTCCCCAAACTCTGAAGAACTGGAAGCAGGAGAGGCAATTGCTCAAACCCGAACAAGACAGCGTTGAAAAGGATAAAAAAAGCAATCTGGCTAGCCACTCTAAGAGTACGTATCCGAAAAACTGCTGATTTTATGTTAACCAAGTCGCATTCCAGCTATATTCACTTGAAGATTACCGTCCTATGTTTTAGGAACGTGAGTTTAAGTAACATAAAAATGTTTCATTTACAATCGTTTTCGCTATTGGTCCTCCCCGATTGTCTTTCCTTGACATATTTGATAAATACTTTTTCCCAGTCAATCCTGTATAGTGCTAGGATAGCTGCTATCAGAAGAATTGTGGTTATTACTGACCCAAGTAGGCTTCCTTCGCTTCCAAAGATACTCGTGATGATGTTGCCACCGATTCTCCCAAAATAAGCCACGAGATATATCATCAGACATTTGCCAAGAAGAGCAGGTATGAAGGCTTTAAGGATACTGAACCTCAAGAGTCCTAGTGGGATGAAAAGCAGGTCGTCTGGCAAGGGGGTTAATGCGAACAAGAAAATGGCGACGGGTGTGTATTTTCCAAGGAGTTTCAGCAAATAATCCATTCTCTTCTGTCGTTCTTCACTAATTAGTCGGCGTCCATAGTAACCTAGAAAATATCCCGCTAACTCTCCAATTGCAGATCCAAACCCACCAGCAATCATTAGGAATAACGGGTCCCATCCCGCTTGGCCAAGCAAGAAAATAACAAGGGTGTATGGGATTGGAACAACGATCACCATTGCACCAATTAGACTAATAAGGAAGACTCCTAGAAAGCTGAATTGAATAGCTGTCTGGTAGAACCACTCTATCAGTGACAAATGAAGTCCCTTCAGGTTTCAGGTGGAGTCGATTTAGCCATGCTTGGTGTCAAACATCAAGTTCGAGTTTTATTGTTCTGCTACAAACTCTGGGGATTGGAGGGTTCTTTTGTTCCAAGCAATCAGATTAGACTCTGTTTCTTTCCCCCTTCCTCAAACGCTTTGATAGCTTTGTCCAATTGGCTTTCAGTATGCTTAGAGCAAAGTTGTACACGTATCCTTGCCTTGTCACGAGCCACCATCGGATAAACAATGGGTAAAGCAAAAATACCCTTCTCCCAGATGAATTGCGCAAGTTCCTTTGCTTCTTTACTTTCGCCACACATTACTGGTATTATTGGAGTTTCTGTATTTCCTGTATCAAATCCAAGGTCTTGTATAGCAGATAAGAAATATTTGCGATTCTCCCAGACCTTCTTTACATGTTCAGGTTCAGTCTCAAGGACATCGATGGCTGCAATACACGCTGCTGCAACTCCAGGTGGTACGCCACCACTCAGAAGCCAACTTCTTGATTTGTTGTAGGCAAAGTTTCTGAGATCCTCCCCTCCAGTTACATGTCCCCCGATAACTCCGAAGGCTTTGGAGAAGGTCCCCATTTCTGCATGAACTTGGTCTCGATTTAAGTGAAAATGCTCGACTATTCCGCGGCCTCCCTCTCCTAAAATCCCCTCTCCATGGGCGTCGTCTACGTATACACCTGCATCATGTTCTTGGGCGATTTTCGCAATCTCTGATAAGGGTGCTGTGTCCCCGTCCATGCTAAAAACACCATCAGTTAGAATCCAAATGTGCTTGTAAGGCGGCTGATGTTTTTCCGCTTCATCCATAATCTGAGCCAGATTCTCAATGTCTTTATGTTTAAAGATCCCTCGATCTGCACGACTCAATCTTACACCATCTATAATTGAGCCATGGTTGAGCTCATCTGACACAAATAAATCTCCCTTTCCGCACAGTTGGGGGATCAAGCCCTGATTGGCCATGAACCCTGTTTGATAGGTCAGAGATGCAGGAGCCCTTTTGAATTTGGCTAAGCGACGATCTAGTTCTTCATGCAGAGTCATGTTGCCTGCGATAGAGCGGTCACTACCTGCACCTGCACCAAATTCCTTAGTTGCTTCCACCATCGCCTCTACAACTTTCGGATGCGTAGACAGGCTTAGGTAGTTGTTCGCACACAACATGATTACCTGTTTTCCATCAATGGTGCAGATAGGTTCACTCGCTGTCTGAAGTTCCTTGAGTTCCCAGTTCAAACTCTCCTGAACTAATCGCTTGTATTCTTCGCCTAGATATCTAGTTGGATGACGTTTTTCATGCAAGTAAATTACCTCTTGGTTCTGTTTTCATTATCTAGTTAGCATTCTCTTAACTTTTTTCACTCTACCATTTGGGTTCTAATACAACTTTCGCAGCTTTTTTGCTTTTTATGAGGTCAATTCCTTCGTGAATGTTCCCCATCTCAACTCTATGAGTAATGATAGAAGCTATTTTCTCACGAAAATCTTGCTTAGCAAGAAGCCCTCTTATCTGATGCCAAGTTTCAAACATGCGTCTGCCGGAAATTCCATAGACCTTAGCAGCTTTGAATACTATTGCATTGTTGATGTCCAATGTTATAGTATTGTTGAAGAGTCCTAGAAGGGAGACTCGGCCACCGGGAGTTAGTATCTCAAAAGCTTGCTGAATGGCTGTTGAAGCACCAGACATCTCCAAAACAACATCAACGCCATCTCCATCTGTTCCATCCATTATTATCTGAGGGATATTTTCCCCTTCTTCCTTGGCACTTAGAACAATGTCTGCCCCCATCTTTGAAGCCAATCTCATGCGAACCTGGTTGAAACCACCTGCTGTAGCAAAGATCTTGGATGCACCCAGCTGCTTTACTACAGCTATGGCCATTAATCCAATAGATCCACAACCTAAGACTGCAACGTTCTTTCCAGCAATATCTTCAATGTTGTCTTTTGGTAAAGCTGATTGTATAGCGTTCCCCAAAGGTTCTTGTATGGATGCTACTGCAGGATCCAGTTTCGGATTGTTCTTCCACACATTTCTTTCTGGCAAAACAACATACTCTGCAAACGCTCCATCTCTATCTACGCCCAATATCTCCAGATGGCGACAAACATGCATACGGTTTGTCTGACACTGGTAGCAAGTTCCATCCACGATATGAGTTTCCGCGGAGACAAAATCACCAATCTGAACATTAGAGACGTCACCGCCTACATTAATTACCTCTCCGCTGAATTCGTGACCGAAAATTAATGGAATCTTCTTGATTCGCCCACTTATCGAATCATCCCAGTTCCAAATATGCACATCTGTACCACATATTGATGCGATCTTCACTTTTACTAGAACTTCACTTTTCCCTGTTTTTGGGCAATCTGCTGTCGAAACTTTAGCACCTGGTCCACGTTCTGTTTTTATTACCGCAAACAATACTATTGGTTCTCCAGCAACATGTTAATCGAAAGTCGAGAGATTAACCCATTCGATTCTCCACTAAAAAGCTTATCTAACCTTCACATTCAGCTATTAACCTAGTTGAAGAACTCGGAGAAAGCAGGGTGAAATTCGGTTTTCTAATAAACCCTATTGCAGGAATGGGTGGAAAAGTTGGGCTAAAGGGAACAGACAACATTCTAGAAAAAGCTGTTAAACTAGGAGCCAAACCAGTTGCTCCCAAAAGAGGAATACGGTTCTTGAAGCAAATTGAGAAACTTGGGTTAGAGAGAGAACTGGAGTTCGTGACCTGCCCAAAAAAAATGGGGGAACAAGTAATGAAATCCGCTGGGTTGAATTGCAGTATTTTGCCTATGGAACTTTCGTCTAGAACCTCCTCTTTAGACACTAAAGAAGCAGTTCGACTGTTAATGAATTGCAAAGTCGATCTTATTTTATTTGTAGGTGGGGATGGTACCGCGAGAGATATTTTGGACGCTCTCCCAGGTTCAAAACTTATCCCTGTTCTGGGAATACCCTCGGGCGTAAAAATGTATAGTGGAATTTTCGCAAACAATCCTGACGATGCAGCCCACATTGCGGGCGCGTTTCTGAAGGGAGAGACTCAATTGGTGGACTATGAAATCATTGACGCAGATGAAGAAGCTGTAAGAAGTGACAATTTTAACATTCGACTCTATGGATTTCTCAAGGGACCTTACTTGCCAATGCGGGTTCAGAGCAGCAAACAAGTATCACAAGCAACCATAGATGAACAAGATACACAAGCAGCGATTGCAAAATGCATTGTTGAGGAAATGGATCCTGCAGCCTTTTTTATATTGGGTCCAGGAACCACAGTGAGCACTGTGACGGATTTACTTGGCGTACAGAAAACCCTCTTAGGTGTTGACATATACCATAATGGAAAAGTGTCAAAGGACGTTAACGAAGACAAAATCTTAAGAGAAATTAATGATTGGAAAAAAACATGGATTGTTGTTTCTCCAATTGGGAGACAAGGAATAATATTTGGGCGAGGGAATCAGCAGATCAGTCCCCGAGTAATTGAATTGGTTGGAAAGGAAAAGATAATTGTCATAGCCACCCTTGGGAAACTGCAAGGGATTGGTGGGCGCGTTTTGAGGGTTGACACAGGAGACAAGAAAGTAGATGAGATGCTTAAAGGATACATTAAAGTAACCACAGATTACCGTGAATGGAGAATGCTATTAGTTAAATAGATATTAAGAACCCGCCTTGGTGGCTTTCCCTAGAAGATTTATGAGAATTGGCATCAAATCTCTGCCCTTAATTCTATTAAGACCCCCTCTCGCACAAGATATTTCGTCGAACTCTTTAACGTCATCTCTCCTGACATTGGGGCCAAGAATCGCTATCGGAACTGGTTCACCGCTATGATCCCCCTTTACAGACGAAGTTGTATGATCAGAGGTTAAAGCAATGATGGTCTCATCCAAATCCACATGGTTCAAAATGTGAGCAACCAAAGCATCGATGTTCTTAATGATGTCTATTTTTTTCCGAGGCTTATGGTCGTGACCTGCAAGATCCGTTGCTTTGACATGAACGAAGACAAAATCATACGTTTTGAGAGCTTGCACTGCAGTTTTCGCTTTCGCAAGGAAGTTAGTGTTGTATGTTCCTGTGGCTCCATCGGCGACCAGTAAACGCATTCCCGCGGTTTTGCATACACCTCTAACTAGTGGTGATACTGCTATTGCTGCGGGTTGAATATCGTAAAGGAGAGCTAGAGGCTCAATTTCAGGCAATTGCCCAACACCTCTGAAAAGCACAATGTTAGCAGGGGGCAGTCCCTTCTTAACTCTCGCCTTGTTTATAGGATGATCCTTCAGAGCTTTGTGAAACTGTTGTGTGAGTTTGTTAAGGATTTTCGAAGTGTTTATTGCTTCTTGACTATCATCGAGGGGACGGGCTTTAAGCACTTTGACCCCAGTTTCATGGGGATCTGTATCGGAAACCATGACAGATAGGTTGGGTCCACTGAGGCGAAGTATAGCTCGATGTTCAAGAGTGCTTTTAAAGAGTGTTCCTCCTGTTTCCGGAGGATCTTCTCGAAGCGAGTCCTCAACAGCGCGAGCTAATTCTGTAGCATCTGCATTTCCAATTCTCCCAGCACGACGATCAGTCACCATAAGTTTATCATTGACAGTTGCAAAGTTGCATCGAAATACCAAGTCGTTAGGGAGTACATCTACGAGAGATCCAATTGCTTCTAGAGCCCCTCTACCTGAGTAAACCTCCATAACATCATAACCCAGAAGAACAAGATGGGCAACATCGCTCCCAGGTGGAATCCCCGGCTCTATTATGTCTGCAATCCCACAAACACCATATTCTGCTACATGATTTAGGGATGGTTTTTCAGCAGCCTCCAAAGGGGTTTTTCCTCCCAATTCCTTCAGAGGCACATCCGCCATTCCATCTGCAACTATAAGAACTGCTTTCACTAGTAGCTCACCCTACTTCTATTTAGTCAATACAATAATTAGAATTATTGTTTGCTGTGCGCGTATATGTTATAGCGCGAGTATTACGCTGACCCAGTGACGTTGAAGAATACCTCAAAGAAGAATGAAACGAGAGTGAAATATTTATCAACATTGATATGGTAAGCTTCACATCAGTACAAAAATTTATGAGGAATCTTCTCTCGGTTCAAAGCTTTAGCGAGTTCTCCTTTCATCTCATCGAGAAAATTTTGAGTCATCGCATGGTTGAGTCCATATTTTCTGTAAACCCAATCTGCATGATGGTAGTTCATTTTATCAATCAGCACGTAATCTACATTTTTCCGTAGATGTTTAACTAAGTATTCAGCTTCAGGAAGCAAAGGAGCGATCATGACAAAAACGCGAAAACCCATGGCATGCAGCTCCTCCACAGTTTCGAATCTTTCCCCGATTGATGGCGCATCTGGCTCAAATAACTTCCTCAGTTGGTCATTTGCAGTTGCTATTGAAAACCCAATTTCGACATCAGAGAATTTCCGCAATATTTCAGAGTCTCGCCTCACAAGAGGAGACTTTGTCTGAATAGTGATTGGCCAATCATTCCTCGATAGAATCTCAAGGCATTTCTTTGTCAGTTCATACTTGCTTTCTAGAGGTTGATAGGGATCACATGTTCCACTTATCCATATCCTTCCAACAGGTTTCTTCTTAATCTCACGTTGTAGTAATTTCGGAGCATTAATTTTCAAATCAACAAAGGTACCCCACTTCTCCTTATGTCCAGTGAATCTTTTCATAAAACGGGCATAACAGTAGGTACAACCATGTTCACATCCAATGTATGGATTGACAGTGTAGTCCATCACTTTGGACTTGGATAAGATTGTTTTCGCATACACTTCTTTGATGATCATTAAAGCTTTCAATGATTAAGACTCCTTTCCACCACAAATTAGTTTTCATTCTCTCACAAAATGTGTATGAACAGATTAGAATCGAGCGTAATCCAATGATAATCGAATGATGCTTAGTGCATTTATCCTATGAATCAGATTTAGCGCGTAAGGATTGGATTCTATTCACTCATTTATCTAATGGTTCTCACGTAACGAATTAGATAGATCTTCAACTTTCTGCTTAATCTGTGCAAATATTTTCTCGGTATTTCCATGGGGTAAGAAATATGGATCATCAATTTTCCACACAGTAATCTTGCTTCTACATTGTTCGCATTTTTGTAAAACAGCTTCTTTGTGCCTAGGTTCCATGGCAATGATCATGTCATAAGATTCTAAATTTTTATC
>JAUWDF010000222.1 GCA_030608925.1 Candidatus Bathyarchaeota archaeon
AAGATACAAATCGATGAGCGTGCATTAAAAACTTTTGCAAAGCTCGTAATATCGATATGGATGCACACGCGAGAACTGAATAGTTAAAAGACGAACCAACCACTCAGTAATTGGGTGTCCCTCTGAATGGAACCGATTAAACTTATAAAAAAGAGAGATGGAAGACTAGTTAATTTTGACATTAGAAAGATTGTTGAAGCAATATGGAGAAATGCAGAGGCAGTTGGATTTGATGACAGACCCCTTGTTGAGGATATTGCACAGCAAGTAGTTAAGCAGTTGGAAACGCAACTGCAACCTCATGAAACACCCCATGTAGAACAGGTTCAAGACCTTGTAGAAAAAAAACTTATTGAAAATGGACATTCAAACATGGCGAAGGCATATATCCTCTATCGACAGAAGCGCGCCCAAATAAGAAGCACAAAGGCTTTACTAGGGGTAACAGATGAACTGAAGCTCCCTCTCAATGCCATAATAGTTCTGGAGCGTCGATATCTGAAGAAGGACGAAAGGGGCAGAGTCGTAGAATCCACAAGTCAAATGTTCAAGCGTATAGCAAGCAGTGTAGCTGAAGTTGAAGAGAAATACGGAAAAAGCAGTGATGAAGTAACTGAGTTCGAAAATAAGTTCTACACCCTAATGACTAATCTGGAATTTATTCCAAATTCGCCAACCCTTATGAACGCAGGTACAATGTTTAGACAACTAAGTGCTTGTTTCGTTCTCCCTGTGGAAGATTCTATAGAGAGTATATTTGACACCTTGAAGGCAGCTGCAATAATCCACAAAACTGGTGGAGGAACAGGTTTCTCCTTTTCTAGACTGAGACCCAAACAGGATGTTGTTCGTACTACTGGTGGCATTGCGTCTGGAGCCTTATCTTTTGCCAAGATATATGATATCGCTACCGAAGTTATGAAGCAGGGAGGTCGCCGTAGGGGTGCCAATATGGGTATACTTCGTGTTGACCATCCTGAAATAATGGACTTCATCGTGGCAAAGGAAAAGGAGGGAATTCTCAGAAACTTTAACATTTCTGTGGCTTTAACTGATGAATTCATGAAAGCGGTTGAAGAAGATGGATACTTCAACTTAGTGAATCCACGGAATAGCGAAACCGTGGAGACAATTAAGGCCAGAGCTATATGGAATCTCATGGTAATGATGGCATGGAAAAACGGTGAGCCTGGGGCAATCTTCTTAGATACCATAAATCGACACAATCCAACCCCAAAATTGGGGCAAATAGAAGCAACCAACCCTTGCGGGGAACAACCTCTTCTTCCTTACGAGTCCTGTAATCTCGGCAGCATTGATGTGAGCAAGTTTGTCACTAGTCACAGAAAGATTGAGTGGAGGAAGCTGAGAAACACTGTAAGAGTGGCAACAAGATTCTTGGACAATGTCGTGGACGCCAATTTGTATACATTACCCATAATAGAGAAAACAACCAAGGGGAACCGGAAAATCGGTCTAGGAATTATGGGTTTTGCTGATTTGCTCATTAAGATGAACATACGATATGACACAATTGAAGGACTTGAAGTTGGAGGAAAGCTCATGGATTTTATAAACACTGAAGCGAGAAAAATGAGTTTAGAATTGGGTGAAGAAAAGGGAAACTTTCCAAATTTTAATAATAGCATTTTGGGAAACCGCTTTAAAAACATGAGAAACGCCACGGTGACAACAATCGCCCCAACCGGGACAATCAGTATAATTGCTGGCTGTTCACAAGGAATTGAACCACTCTTCGCTATTGTCTACCTTCGTGAAGTCGCTGAAAGTCTTGGACAGAGCCTCATTGAAGTAAACCCTTTGTTTGAAAAGATCGCTCTAAAAGAGAACTTCTACAGTGAGGAGCTAATTAGAAAAATCGCCAGACAGACATCTATACAAAACTTCGAAGACATCCCAATAGGCTGGAGAGAAGTTTTCGTTACAGCTCATGATATCAGTGCTGAGTGGCATGTCCGTATGCAAGCAGCTTTCCAGAAGTACACAGATAATGCTGTCTCCAAAACGATAAACTTCCCCAACTCGGCTACGCCTGACGACATTGACAGCGCATACACAAAAGCCTATAAACTGGGATGTAAAGGAGTCACTGTTTATAGACATGGCAGCCGAGAAAAACAAGTCTTACGCCCCATCGAAAGCGAAGGAACCTTAGGTAACATCAACTCCTCATGCCGAACTTGTGTGTAGAATTTTCATCTTCCTTCATCCAGTTGCCTACAGCTTCGCAAATAATCTCTAGGTCGCCAAGGATCCAGTCAAATGTACGTACAACACGTTTACTTTCAAGCTTAGAAAAGGTTTCTAACTAGTCCTTTTGGTTACTTGGGCTATTGATTACCGAACTTGATTTCCACGTCATAAGGCTTAATGCTTTTTCTTTAACTTGTCTATTTCAGATCGACACATGGAAACCTCAATCAACTTGTCAGTAGTCAGTGTACTACTAATTGTAGTTGCAGCTAGTTCCTTATTCGTCATGTTCAGTTTGAATAACATAAGTCAAATTGTCCACGGTGACCTCTACAATTTCGGTCTGCAATTCAGCTACAGATGGGCAATGCCTTACTGGGTCTTTTCGGGAATAGTTTTCGGTTTATGTTGGGCAAGCATTCTAGTTTCTATATCCATGACTTTCTATCTCCTAAAGAGGGGGCAGAAAAATGACCCATCTAATAATCAGCTGCATCAAGATCAACAGATTGAACAAGTGGAGTCGTTTT
>JAUWDF010000183.1 GCA_030608925.1 Candidatus Bathyarchaeota archaeon
GTATAGGCTAATCAATCAAATGTTCTTCTTTAACTCTTGAAACCAGAGAAAAGATAACTGCCAAAATCCCAAGGATTACTAGAGTATAGCTTAGAGGATAGCCCACCATAAAACCAACGGCTAGATTGACGATAATCAAAGAAAACATTACACAGCATTAAAACTTACAAAGAAGGGACGCACTGCTTTCAACGAATATCGAAAGAACATAAAAAAAGTTTTAGAAGACCGCCAACATAACACGCGTATAACATAACAGAATTGCACAACCAAAGATACGTGGAGAATCAGCTTCTACTAAAAGAAACCATATGATGCACGTGTATATGATGGATGGGTTTGAATCCCACACACGCGTTGCATACGCTGACAGAAGCAGACAATAGGAGACTTATACCTCATACTTCTCATATATGGAATATTCTTCTAGAACTTACTTTCTCAAATCTTAAGTGTGCACTTGATTATAACAGAACAAATTACAGAGCACGAGAAAGGAGATGATAAGATGAATGAGAGACTTCTGTTGACTTCGTTCGTATTAGTGGTTATTGTAACTATTGGCATAGGACCATTTTTTGAGGCAGCGTGGGCAGAACCTGATATCCTCTATGTTGATGACAACTATAACTCGTCAACGCCAGGCTGGGGAATCGATCATTTCAACCAAATCCAAGATGCAGCAGATGCTGCAACCGATGGTGACACGATCCATGTATACCAAGGCACCTACCACGAGTCTATCAATGTGACGAAAAAGAACAATCTCACTTTCATAGCAGAAAAAAGCGGAAAACCAGTGAAGTCAGTCGTAATCGACGCAGATGGAGACAGTGGTTTCGACATTAGGGAATCCAGTGGATCGACGATTTCTGGCTTCAAGATTACTGATGCATTTTATGGTATCTTCACTTCTCTCGTAGATTACTCCAATTTCACCAACAACCACATTGAAAATTGTAGGGCGTATGGCGTATATATCACTGGAAGCTACAACAACGTTGTCAACAACTACATCAAGAATTCAAGTGGAATATATTGTTCCAGCGGGGGAGATATGATAGAAAATGTAATCTCAAAGAACATAATCTTGGATACCGAAACGTGGGGTATCTCTCTCTATAACGGCGTAAACTGCTCCATTACTCATAATTTTATATTCAACGCTTCTGTTGGCATAAATTTGTCCTACTATGGCGGTAATTGCTCTGGGAATGTGATTATGCACAATGAAATAGGCAATGTGGTTCGAGGCATCAAATTTGAGCCCCATGTATATCCTGGCTTACCTCCAATGGAAGACAATGTCATCAGTCACAACTACATCCACGATCTCACCTCTTTCACTGGATTTCCAGGAATCGGGATTGACATCCAATATAATGGCGGAGGCGTGGTTGAGCACACACACATCCTACATAACAAGATTGAAAATTCCCCCATAGGTATCAGAAACCAAGGATCCTATGGAAAGGTGCACCATAACAAGGTAATTAACTGTGTAACTGACTACATTGATTCAGGAACCGGGAATACTGATTTCAAGAACTCGTGGAATCCATAGCGCATGGTCTTTCCTTCACGACACTCTAAATCCAACCTAAAACTTCTTAACCTCCTTCTTTCAGTCCTTCTGCATCAATAGGATCCCGCGTTTTCAGTTTTTTCTAATACACGCGCATGCATTAGATTGGGTTGTGTGTGTGGGGGGCTAAATTTTACTCCCCCACACACTCACACGAAAAAACGAAAAGAAACTAGATTGCAATATGTTATACTGTATTATAGTTCAATGCGCACGCAAGTCATAAAAACTGAGCTTGGATAAATAGCTGGTGATGTGAAATGAGTAGAAAGTTACTATTGTTAACAAGTCTGGTTATTGTACTCACAAGTCTATTGGGCTTGTCGCTGGAAGTCAAAGAGGTAATGGCGAGTGAAACTGTTTACATCAGAGCCGATGGAAGCATTGACCCTCTATCAGCACCAATTTACAGCTCCGACAACGTAACCTATTCCCTCACTGGAAACATTTCCGAATCGATTTTTGTGGAGAGAGACAACATTGTGATTGCAGGCGAAGGATATACTCTGCAGGGCGCTGGAATCGGTAATGGATTGAACTTGACTGACAGGAACAACGTGACTATCGAGAACATGAGAATTGATGGGTTCGACATGGGTATCTATGTACGTAATTCTTCAAACAACATAATATCAGGAAACAGAGTAAGTGATTGCATTCAGAGAGGCATACATCTCTACGGGTCAAGCAACAACAACACCGTATCCGGAAACACGCTAACGAATGATAGAGGAGGCATCGGAGTTTTCCTAGTTTCAAGCAACAACATCATATCTGGAAACAAAATAAAGGACAACATCCAAAATGGAATCTATCTATACGCGTCAAGCAACCTGTATTATGGCAACAACTTCATAAACAATACTCTGCATGTGAGCATAGGAGGATCCTACTCTCCTGACTTCTGGGACAATGACATCGAAGGTAACTACTGGGACAACTACACTGGAATAGACTCGAACAGTGATGGAATTGGTGACACCCCACATGTCATCGAAAGCAGCATCCAAGATAACTATCCTTTGATGGGCAAATTCTCTGATTTCAGAGCTACTCCTGAACACAACGTTCAGACTGTAAGTAATTCATCAATATCAGATTTCCAATTCAACGGAACAGCAATAAGCTTCAATGTTTCCGGAGGAGCTAGCACAGCCGGCTTCACTAGAATAAGCATTCCCACAGCTCTAATGGATGACACCTACAGAATCTTCGTAAATGGCACAGAAGTCTCACCAACTCTACTACCGATTTCGAACAGCACACTCAGCCACCTCTACTTCACATACGAACATTCCACACAGGAAATAATAATAATTCCAGAATTTCCATCACTAATCGCTCTGCCACTATTCATGACTGCAATATTACTTGCAGCGATAGCTTATAGACGAAAGCGCTTAACGTAGTACCTTTTAACTCTCCCTTTTTCTTTACCAACTTGTATCCTTTGAGGAAACTTGCATGTACATTCTGTTCGCGCGTATGCATGCATAATGCATTATAATATAATGTA
>JAUWDF010000017.1 GCA_030608925.1 Candidatus Bathyarchaeota archaeon
GTACACGAATTGATCCACTTAGTGAAGAACGACAGTTGATTGAACAGATGGATCTAGAAATCCACAAGTACTTGAGTGATCTAATAAAATATCGATTGGATGAAACACTGAGATTTGGGAAAACATTTTCCATATCTCAACTCGCGGATTATTTGAGAGAGTTATTCGGTCCTCTCTTATATTCTGATAGTTTGCTGACTATCACTCAACAATATGGTTTAGCAAACGTGGAAATTGTCCATTCTGATGGCAGAACAGGAATGCAAACAGGGTGGAATCTTTCATTGTTTGGCGAACCATGAACTGGCAAAAGTTTTTCAACAAGAGACATTATTCTAGGCAAGCTCGACGCAAAAATCCCTGCTCATGGAATCCCAGGACGTAACCGGTACACTGGAGGTATTACTCCAGCCAGGTTTATTCGTGTAGGACAAGCTTATTCAGGAAGGGTATTCAACTTCATTGTGCCTGAATTTAATGATTGGTTCAAGTACAAAGGTATGGTGGAACCGCTCAAACTTGCTCTGGAACATGGTCTAATCAAATATGAAACCCACCGAGAAGTCATAGGCCCCTATCGGCTTAACAGTTTTTTCAGCGTCAATTATAACGTGGCTGGACTCGGCAGAAGCTATGAAGTTACTATACAAGATCCCAACTTCAACGCAATTGAAGACAGAATGCTTTGTCGTTTGCATAGACTTACAAAACAACGCTTTATAGAAATCGCGGAAAGCCAAATGCGATTAGCTCTTGGTGAAATTGATGTGGAAAAAGATGGACCTAAAATTAGAGATCATTTAACGCTTGTATATGCAGTAGAAACCCAGCATCCCTTAGTGCAGAAAAGATTCCCAGTGAAACCTGTCATGCTCACTTCGAAGGTTCAAGAAATGCTGATGAAAGCTCGAAGAGCGATTTTAGAGGAAATCCACGGAGACACCGTAAGATTCTCAGCGAGACTTGAAGATCACGCTATTCGTTTCGCCTGTGCAGCTTCTCTATTAAGTTATTTCCAATCAAGTCTAGATTATGTTCCAATTAGTAAAGAAGCTCTGGAATACGCAATACAGCTCTATGTCGAAGAAGCTGCAGTGAGATCGAGAGATGAGTTCATTCCTGAGGTAGTTTTAGGAAAGCTCAACACCTAAACGTTTTTAAACGAATTGGGTAAGTTCCCAGGCTAATGCAGCTACGCATAAAGCTTTTATATGGTAGAGGCGCGTGTCATATGCGATAGGAGTTCATAAAGTGAGCAGCTTAGAACCCTCCAAGAAACCATTGAATGTTCTAGTGAAACAACTAGACAGCCATATCACAATAACCCTGAAAAACGGTGTAACCTATAAAGGCACTATGACAAAATGTGACGGACACATGAATATGATTCTTGAAGGTGCAACCGAATGCATAGGAGACCGGCTAATAGCAAATTATGGCAGTGTTCTAGTCAGAGGAAATAACATACTCTACATTGCCCTTGAAAAATAAAACAGCCCCAAATTATACTTTAGAAGTTTTCTCTCACCAAGTTATACTCTTATTTTAGTCTGCAGTTGTCTCCAGATGATTTGATTTCTACATTGAAAATCTTAAATACAGCCATCATTCTTTAGCTATCTGAGCAATATGGCAGAGATTTGTCCAACGTGCGGACTTCCCATTGACATCTGTGTATGCATGGAAATCAGCAAGGAACAACAGAGGATAAAAATCCGTCGAGAGACTCGGAAGTGGGGGAAACCAACGACAGTTATAGAAGGAATTAACGACAAGGATCAAGACCTTAGTCGTCTTGCGCAGAAACTAAAGGCTTTTTGTGCTTGCGGTGGAACTGCCAAGAACAATCAGATAATTCTTCAAGGAGACCAACGAGACAGAGTTAAAACATTCCTCATGGAACTGGGCTTTCCACAGCAAAACATCGAACTCCAATGAAACTTACCCGAAAAAAAACAAAAGTCAGAAAATAAAAGCAGAGTAGAAAGTAAAGGAAGAATATAATACTTAAAACATGGTAACTGCACCAATAAAATCTATGTTTAATGCATAGCTTCTATGTGTGTAATTTCAAGTGAGAAATATGTTACAGGGGTACAGCAATATTTAATATCGTGAGAGAAAAGCGCAGCACGAGCATTTTCTATCACGAAGAAACGCGAACAAGATTCTTTTTTTCATTGAAATGTATTGGATGCATCTCTGCTTACTGTCAAAGTAGAAGGTAAACCCCGATGGCTGTAGCGAATGAAAACGCTATAGATGGTCCTAGGAGTCTATAGACTCTACTGATTGGAGACTTGAAGTAATCTGAAGTCAAAACAAGACAGAGATGGGCTGGGGATGCTAGATAACCCAAAAAAGCTGAAATGTGTAGGAGACTTGCACTGCTCGAAGTGAAATTCAATGTTCCTGCAATGATTGGAACACTGACTGCTATGCCTCCAGAAAGCGAACCAAGAGTGAACGCTAGAACTCCCGGAAGAGCCACTAGTAAGAAAACCTCACTGATATTCGACGTGGTCACCATCTGCCCAAGAACTTCTGAAACCCCAGAAGACATCGTCGCGGTTCTCAATAGCATAGCGCCATACGCAGCAAGGGCTATCTTGTAAATTAAGACGTTTGAAACCGTCTTAAAAAGAGTCTGTAGACGTGGCTTCGTGATAAGCAGCAACAATATTATCCCTATAAGAGCAGCAATGGAAACGTCGATACCAACAATGGCTGCTGCCAGAATCATCGCTAAGACTGGAGAAAAGGCTATCAAGAAATTTCTCAGATGTTCTGAGACCTTCGCTGTTGGATTAGTGTTTTTAGTAACTTGAGCCTTTCTAAGAACTGTAGCGTATCCTACGAGTACCATAACGATAACTACAGGAATTTGACTAAGAATAATTGAAGATGTTGACACTCCTGTGAGTGCGGCTGTTAGTATTAGGACTTGACTCATCGGGTATATTGGAAAGATAGTGTGCCTGAACCAAACATTTACGTAAGTTTTTTTTTCTTTATTCAATCCAAGTTTTTCAGCCTCTGTTTCAACGAGAGGTGCGGACATCAAAGCTCCTCCAGGTACTGGGAGCAGGCCTACTATTGCAGGAAGGCAACTGACTACCAGTTTTGGATTTTTAAGAAGGCCTCCAAAGCTTCTGCTAATCTCATCTAAGGTTTTTGTCTCCTTATAGAGAACGCTTAACACCATTATTCCAATGGTCACAAGAACAAGGGAAATTGTAAGAGAGTCATAAGTGGTGTCCCTAAGAACCGCGAAGACTCCATCTGGACCCATGGAGAGCAAGCTCATAACTAACGCGCTGGAAACCAGAGCTATTCCTATGGGGATACGTTTGTATAACATAATCGCTAGAAGTACAAAAGAAACGAAGAGGGTCAGCAGAGGATCAAGCGTAACCATGTCTACAAAGCTCCTAAAATCCAATGAAGAAGCAACAGATATGCTCAGCTTGCATTAAGTGTTTCCATAGCAACCCTTACACGGATGATATTTTTAGGATCGGAGATATGTGGTGGGCCGGGAGGGATTTGAACTCTCGACCTTTCGGTTATCAGCCGAACGCTCCAGCCAAGCTGAGCTACCGGCCCAGTGCATCACTGCAAGCCCAGAATTGAACAATGGTGATTATAAGCATTTAAAGGAAGAATAACCCACTATTTAGTTTTTTTCGCTCCAATCAATTCTTCTAGAGTGCTAGTGTATTTTACCTCTGGGGCATTAATGATAATCTTGCTGACCACTGATTCGAAGATATACGTTCAATGGTGATTTGTGGTAAATCCAGCAGGATTGATGTTAACAATCATTCCAGCCCTTTATTTTACTCTGTAATTAAGAGCGATGATCATGAATTCATCTAGTCACATAATGACACATGCAATGAAAGGTGGCTGAGGGGCAGTTATAAAAACTACAAGAATGCACGAGCTGAGGAAAAGGCTCATCTTAATTCATATCCAACTAAGCACAATAGGATACTTCACTCTAAGAAAGGAAGAAACTCTTTAATTGCTTTATTTTATATCTCTCTCTGGGCTCGTAGCCTAGTCTGGATTAAGGCGCCGGCCTTCGGAGCCGGAGATCAGGGGTTCAAATCCCCCCGAGCCCGTTCTAGGTTTGTAGCTAGCTGCGAGTGCTCCTGACCACCATTTTTTTAGAGAGAAAACATTTAACATTTAATTTCTAGCCAACTGCATTAGCTTTGTTGCCAGCTTCTATCATAGTTACTTGCGGCGATGACGATGTCAAATATGTCGATGACGCCATCTTGCCGTAGGTCAGCTTGTTGATTCCAGTTGTCATCACCCGGATGAGAACCATATGCTGTCGCGATCATGACAATATCATAGATGTTTATCAATCCATCATCGTTTAAATCACACAAATAGATCCATATCAAGTCTCGAAGACTGGTTTCCATAGAAGCAGCTTGAGCCACATGGCTATAAGCTTGCAGAAATTGCAGATCGTCGTAGAATTGAAGCGTTTCGTTAATTTTTAATTCCACTTGGTCAAACTTCTGGTCTAGGATAACTGTCGAGTTTTTTCTCTCATAAAGTACAAGATCTTCGTAGAGTAGTTCTCTCAAGGCAAGGATTTTGAAGTCGACAATTAGTCTTCTGAAGCAATCTTTCCTGAGCTGTGTGAAGAAAAACGAGTACGGATAGTAACCCATGACATCAAAAGCGAAGTCTCCAGCATATGCGACTCCATGAGTGAAAGTGTGAGGAAAACCAAGATTGTGACCCGCTTCGTGGATAAAAGTTGATCCTAACCCAGATTTCGGTGAAATACCGTCTTCTTGAAAATAACGACCGATTTCTTTCATAACAAGTATCTGTCCACCTCCGCCCAATCCAGTATATTCCCCACCATAAACGAACATGCTCATATTCTTCTCTAAGTAAACATATCCATTAATCACGATGTCAGCGGAGGAGAAGTTGAAGTAGGAGCCTCTCACCAAGTAAAGATCATCCCATACTTGGAATCCGTCATAATAGGTCCATCCATCTCTTTTTTCAATAACAGCGTTATCGAAAATAGCTTCCAGCTGGGGAATATCGGAAAGATTCCGGAATTTCACTGTAACTTCCACGTTGATGAATGGTGCAAGGTCTCCTAATACGTCTTCAACTAGAGAAGGATCGATTATCCAGTCTATGTCTTCAATGCTGTAGCCATTTGCTGAGGCGTTGTTTAAGATCAGAGCTTGAATGGAAATTGAGTTGGCATTGGATGCATCAATGTCGGTCCAGAGGTAGGGAGCTAATAGGTTGCTCAGGGCATCTTCAATCCATCCTGCTAGGTAATATGCAAGATCCGTCTTCCCTTGGCTGGTGCCAACGTCATTTGTTTTTTGGAATTCGTCGAGATCTTCATAGTAGTAGGCGTACTTTGGTCCACTTACTGAGAGTCCCCACCAGATCCTTGCCCAAGTTAAATACCATTGAAATGCGGAGGGGTCAATGAAGAAAACTCTGCTATTGGATGTGAAGCAAGCGTAAGGAAATCCAACGTCAGGATTCAAGTTGTTATCCCATTCAAGTCTCCAAGAACTTCGAGAGGTATTTGCTTCATAATCCAATTCTGTAGTATTATGCCAGTGTTCAAGATTATGGTCTGAAGAGTCAAACTCTGTGAAATTCAACACGTAGAACCAATAAGATGGGGTAGAGTCAGTTATGATTGGGTGCTCGACAAACCACTCTTCCACTGCAGAAGCGTTTATAGCTCTTCCTGATTGGGGTAGAAATATTGACATTTTCGTTCCTGTAGATTTCTGAATCTGTAGAGCTGTGATATTTAGTGCTGACGTTGTATCAGTTCCATTCACAGAATTAGCCAGTACAAACTCCTTTAGCGCGATGTAGTAGGAAGAGTTAGCGAAATGATAGTTTGCACTAAAGGTGTAGTTAAGAGAGTAATTGCCATAATAGAAATCGTAGATTTTCTTGATGTTGGAATCAATAAGATTCGTGTCAACTACTTCTTGGTCATAGCCTATAAAGGCTATATTCAGCGCGAAAGTGTGAGCAATATCCATTATAGCGCTCTGAGGATTGCTGCTTATTTCTCCACCTACAATTATGTGTGTTTGAGTGATTAGAAGAAGAAACAAAAGAAGAATAGCTCTTCTCATTCTACCACAAGGAGACTAGTAAATCCTTGATTATATCAATTGTGGAAGAAGAATCCTCCGACGGGAATTCATGTTCAAGTAATGTCAAATCAAGAAATAAATTAAAATCTAGCGTGTATCCCCTTTTATTTAAAAGGAGGGTCGATTATCAAAAGGGTGTATGTTGACTACGCAGCTACAACACCCGTGGATCCACGAGTGGTGAAGGCTATGCAGCCGTTTTTCGGTGATTTATATGGCAATGCCTCTTCAATGAACTCTTTTGGTGTGGATGCTAAAAGAAGCTTGGAGGAATCCCGAAAAGCTCTAGCTCACTTTATGGGTGCTGAACAAGATGAAGTCATATTTACGGGAAGTGCGACTGAATCCAACAACCTTGTGCTAAAAGGACATGCTTTCAAACTAGGGATTGCCAATTGCCATATCGCTGTTTCAATGATTGATCACGATTGTGTTCTAAATTCAGCAAGATGGCTGGACCAACAAGGTTACAAAGTCTCCTATTTGCCCGTTGACCAACATGGTTTTTTAATATTAGAATCTCTTGAAAAAGTATTGGAAGAAAAGGCTACACTTGTTTCAGTCGTCCATGGAAACAATGAAATAGGTACTATTCAAGACGCTGAAAAAATCGCGAAAATGTGCCATAATTATGGCGCTTTATTTCATACAGACGCTGTTCAAAGTTTTGGCAAATTACCCCTCAACGTCAAAGAATCAGATTTCGATTTCATGACGGTTAACGCTCACAAACTTTATGGACCAAAAGGGATCGGTGCATTATATATTCGTAAAAACCTCAACTTGGACCCCTTAATCCATGGAGGAGGACATGAATTCGGTATAAGATCAGGAACTGAAAATATACCGGGAATAGTTGGATTTGCCAAAGCTGTGAAACTTCGAGAAAAAGAGATGAAACCAGAAGGAGAACGCCTAACTCGTCTACGCGACAGACTCATAAAAGGAACCTTAGAAATTTACAACACATATCTCAACGGTCACCCCACTAAGAGACTGTGTAATAACGTCAATATTCGATTCTCCTATGTGGAGGGAGAAGCTATAGTTCTTGCATTAGATACGGATGGAATAGAAGCATCTTCAGGGTCAGCATGTTCCTCAGCATCAGGTGAACCAAGTCATGTGCTTCTAGCAATTGGGCTGAAACCAGAGGAAGCACGTGGAAGTTTACGATTCTCGCTTGGAAAATACAGCACAGCTGAGGACATTGACTATATTCTTGAAGTGCTACCGAAGGCTATTAAACGACTCCGAGCAATGTCTCCTTTAAAAGGGAACAAAAGAAACAGCTGGGAATTTAACGTTTCCAACTGAAAAGAAGAGATGACTATGGATATCCAGATAGTTGGAGTCAAACCTATAGAAAGTTGTAATGTAATACTGGGAATGGCGCACTTCCTCAAGACTGTAGAGGATCTTTATGAAGCTTTGATGGATTCAACTCCAAACATACGATTTGGATTGGGTTTCTGTGAAAGCTCTGGACCGTGCTTAGTTAGAGGAGAAGGCAACGACCCTGAACTAAAAAATCAGGCTGTTCAAAGCGCATTAAAGCTTGGATGTGGTCATTCTTTCATTATTTACGTCAAAAACGCCTACCCAATTAACGTGTTGGACCAAATTAGAAAAGTGTCAGAAGTATGCTGTATTTATGCTGCCACTGCAAACCCACTGCAGGTCTTAGTGTGTGAAACAGATCAGGGAAGGGGAATAGTGGGTGTAATCGATGGTTCACATAGCAAGGGAATCGAAACTGAAAACGAGGCGAATAGTAGAAGGGAGTTTCTAAGAAAAATTGGCTACAAACTCTAATATTATCTGATCGATAACGTTTTACGTGATAAGTATTGAATCTAATGGGCTAGTAAAGCACCAGCGTTTTTCCATTGATCTGTTATTATTTCAATGTTACCTTGGACGTTCGCATGAAGTGAATAGAACATGTAGCACATGTAGGAGCATTTATTGCACTCTCTATACGTTTGTCTTAGAGTTTCAAATCTTTGGCTATTCCATAGTTCCGGAAGATCAAAGATTGTTGCCAGTGGTTCTTGAAGATGGCATCCTGCAACTCTACCCATGGGATCGATCGTGAAAAAGGAGTGAAGTGCTCTGCATTTCCAGTTTCTCTTGCCATTTTGATATAGTTCTCTTAGGGCTTTCAAGGTTTTCTTGGTGATTAGGATCCCATGGCTTCTCTCTCTTTTCTTTTCTAAGAGCGTGTCACATATCTTTGCGAACCCCTCCTTATCCGTTATTTCCAGCTCTAGGTTTTTCTCTCCTATTTGGAACATAGGCTGTGGAAGAGAATCATGCTGATACAAGCAATACAGAACAGGAATCCTTCTTCTTCTAAAGTACTCTGTGAATTCCAGAATCTCATACATGTTAACCTGTGAGATCGTCGGGGAAACTCCTACAGGTATCCCTTCCTTCTTAAGAGTCTGAATGGAATTCAGTGCATTCTTCCAAGCCCCTGGGGCACCTTTAAGATAGTCATACTTTTCCTCCACCAAAGTGTCGAAGGATATAGCAACGAAATCCGCATTACGCAGAGCATCAACTTTCTTAGCTGCTAAACTTCCATTATCATATATTGTTGTTATGAAGTATCGAGAGGCATAATCTATAATTTCTCCAATATCGTCGCGTAAAAGAGGGTTTCCCCCTGAGAGCACAATTTCCACCACTCCCATCTTGTGGAGAATATCTAGTCCCGATTTGATCCTTTCAAAGGAAAGTTCTTTTGGCAGCTTCTGGTCTCGCCATACATCGCAGCTTTTACAGCGGTAGTTGCATCGGCGTGTAACCATCCACTGGACATGGTGAGGTTTGTTGAATG